>CAYVML010000026.1:0-11697 GCA_964452475.1 uncultured Dehalococcoidales bacterium | reverse complement strand
AATGGTAATGTAACCAGAATAGCCTCTGTTGCTTCTCTGTTCCTTAGCCGAATAGATACCGTTGTGGACAAACTCCTTGAGGAGAGCATCCAGAAAAAGCATGAACAGTTAGAGGTTCTACGTGGTAGAGCGGGAGTTGTCACTGCGAAATTAGCTTATCAGGCCTATAAAGATGCTTTTAGCAGTAACCAGTTTGTCAAACTAAAGGCGAGAGGAGCTCGTGAACAGAGGCTTCTCTGGGCAAGTACAAGTACTAAGAATCCTGCTTATAGTGATCTCTTATATGTTGAGCCCCTTATTGGCCCAGACACAATAAATACTATGCCGCCTAATACAATAGTTGCCTTCCTTGAACATGGAGATGTAAAAACTACCCTGGAAGAGAATCTTCCAGAGGCCAGAAGTACTTTTGCGGACCTGAAAGTAGCTGGTATAAATATGGAATCAGTGACAGAATCGCTATTGACTAAAGGAGTTAAAGCTTTTATTGATTCCTTCAATACCTTATTAAATGGCATTGAAGAAAAAAGTAATTTGCTTCTCAGAGAGTCTAGCTAATTGAAGTGGTTAATATTCAGTTACCGGGTGTCAAAATGGAATCGGTTCTTGATGACATCGATCAATGTGGTCTAGTCAGGCGTATCTGGCAGAAGGACCACCTTTTATGGAAATCAGCTCCAACAGAGATTACCAATCGTTTAGGCTGGCTTAGTATTACTGAAGTAATGCATAAGCAGTTGTCTTCCATACAGCATTTTGTCGAGGAGGTTCGTAATGCTGGCTTCCATACAGTTGTTCTGCTGGGTATGGGAGGTAGCAGTCTGGGGGCAGAGGTATTAGGACGAGTCTTCGAAACTAGCAGTGGGTATCTAAATCTTATTGTGCTGGATTCTACGGTACCAGCCGAGATAATAGCAGTAGCTGAAACTATTGAGCCAATACATACTCTATTTCTGGTTTCCTCTAAGTCTGGTAGTACCCTCGAGACTTTACTTCTGTTTCAATATTTTAAGGGTTTACTGGATTCTGTGGGAGAACAGTATGAGACGGGACAAAATTTTGTAGCGATAACTGATCCTGGGACTCCATTGGCGCGAATAGCCGAGGAACAGAGCTTCCGGCGTATTTTTTTAAATCCTCCTGATCTTGGAGGACGTTACTCCGTCCTATCTTACTTTGGGCTTATTCCTGCTGCATTAATTGGAATTGATATTGAGATGTTACTTGAGAGCGCAATACATATGCAGCTAGAGTGTGGCTCCTCTGTACCAGCTTACAAGAACCCTGGAGCCTGGCTGGGAGCAGTCACTGGAATCATGGCTGTAAAAGGAAGGGATAAGTTGACTGTTGTTACATCTCCACATCTTAACGGCATTGGACTCTGGATAGAGCAGCTTGTTGCTGAAAGCACTGGCAAGGAAGGCAAAGGGATTATTCCAGTTGTAGCAGAGCCACTGGTGAGTCCAAAATATTATGGTGATGATCGCTTGTTTATTTACTTGCGACTTGAGGGTGACGATAATTCTATAACCGATAAGGCTATACATAAGCTCAAATTATCCGGACAACCGGTATTAACCTTGGATGTGCATGACAAATATGATTTGGGGGCGGAGTTCTTTCGTTGGGAATTCGCCATTGCTGTTGCTGGAGCGATACTGAACATAAATCCTTTCGATCAACCTGATGTGCAAAAAAGCAAAGAGAGAACGGAGCAGGTGTTAGAAGAATACACTAACTCGGGTGGCCTCCCTAATGAGAGACCAACTGCCTCTATAGAAGAGTTGCTTGCTGAGGTGAAAGGGGGCAACTATCTGGCTATTATGGCTTATATTCGTCAAACACTTGAAGTTGATAATACTTTATGTAATTTGCGCCGTAAGATAATTGAACAATATCATATTGCTACTACTCTTGGTTATGGTCCTTGTTTTTTACATTCCACTGGTCAGTTACATAAGGGAGGACCGAATACTGGATTATTTTTACAGCTCACTGTAGAGCATGAGAAAGACCTGCTTATTCCTGGTAAACCGTATACTTTTGGGGTAGTGGTTGATGCGCAAGCACTGGGGGATTTTCAGGCTTTGTGTGGATTCAAGAGACATGTTGCCGGGATTCATCTAGCAAAACAGGATGATTTCTATATAAAGGAGTGGGTTAAACAAATAGTTTAACAAAGGAATTTGGCATATTAACAGCCTCAATATCAAAGGCTGCTCAGTCGATTTCTATCAGCTTGATCTTTCTCTCTCTTGCTACCACGGTCTTACTGACCTTAATCGCCAGGTAAATAAAAGGAGTATCCATGAGGGCAACAAACCATTTCAGGAAGTAAGTGGTTGCCAGTATTTGAAGCCATATATTGATATCGAATAACCCCCATAAAGCAATAGTACAGAAAAGTAGACTGTCAATTGCCTGGGATACCATTGTAGAAGCACAATTTCTTAGCCAGAGGAATCTGTCTTTTGTCTTGTTTTTCCAGAAGTGGAAAGCGAAAATATCATGATGCTGTGATATGACGTAGGCAATCATACTTCCAGCCGCTATTCTTGGCATAAGTGCAAAAATAGTAGACAGAGAACCTTGAGAGAAGTCTGATATATCTGGAATGAATTTTAACCCGATCTGCATCCATATAGTCATGAGTATCATGCCGACAAAGCCGAGCCATACTGCACGTCTGGCTGCTTTCTTGCCGTAGACTTCGCTTAAAATATCAGTAGCGAAAAAGATGCTGCCATAGAGTACATTCCCCAGTGTTGCTACGGACCCGAACAATTGGACAGTCTTTAGCACCTGGATATTTGCGGTGATAACCGAGGCTACTATAATGGCATAGAGCCCAAATTTTCCGAAGATACGGTAGATAACTATGGCAAAGCTTAAATCAAGGACGATAAAGACAACCCAGAGTAGGTTGTTGAATAATAAATCTGATTCCATCATTACTTATCGATGTTAATGAACTAAAATACCAGTTTCCTAACCTTGGTCTATATCGCTATGGTTATGTGCTGCTAACCATTTTCCCTTCTGATCCAACCTTAGCTTTTCGTTGGTGCTCTTATAATTAGCCAGGAAGCTCTTTTTAAAGGAACTGAATGTAGCATTAATGATGCTCTCTCTTATCTTATTCATCAGGGTGTTCATAAAAGTTAGGTTATGTATAGTTGCTAACCTGTATGCCAGGAGTTCTTCACATTTGAATAAGTGATTCAAATAGGCTGCAGAGAAGTTACGGCAGGTATAACAATTGCAGTTGGGGTCAAAAGGAGCCTCCAGCTTGCTATAACTGGTATTTCTAATATTTTGCCTACCATACCAAGTATAAAGAGCACCGTTTCTAGCTACTCGAGTGGGGAGAACGCTATCAAACATATCGATTCCCTGGGCTACTGCGTAAATTATATCTTCTGGAGAGCCTACTCCCATAAGGTATCTTGGCTTGTCTTCAGGAATTAGAGTCGCAGTTTCCCCAACTATAGCCCGGGTCAGTGTCTTTGGCTCTCCCAGACTCAGGCCTCCTATTGCATAGCCGGCAAACCCTATCGATGTCAGATGAGTTGCTGATTGATAGCGTAGCTCAGGAAAAGTACCGCCCTGTACAATAGCAAAGAGTGCCTGGTCGTTGCGCCTCTGGGCTTGTTGGCATCTATTGGCCCATTGATGTGTTCTCTCCGTCGCTTGTCTAACTTTCTCAAAACTATCTGTAAATGGTGGACATTCATCTAGAGCCATAACCACATCTGCTCCAATGGACTCTTGAATTCTTATAGCTGACTCTGGGGTGATGAGGTGCTGACTTCCATCTATGTAGGATAAAAAGACAGCTCCTTCTTCGTTCACCTTGCGTAAATGAGCCAGGCTGAATATCTGGTAGCCACCGCTATCAGTGAGTATAGCCCTATCCCAATTCATGAAATGATGTAGCCCACCTATATTTTCAATTAACTCTGTACCTGGTCTCAGATAGAGGTGATAGGCGTTAGCCAATATCATTGTTAACCCGATGTCCTTGAGTTCCTGAGGAGTTAAGGCTTTAACTGTTGCCTGAGTGCCCACTGGCATAAATACCGGTGTGGGCACCAGTCCATGAACTGTGGACAACTCTCCAGCACGTGCACTGGTGTCAGGGCACTTTTTTATTAGATGAAATCCATCTGTCATACGCATGATATAGCTGCTTGATTCTTCTTCGTAGTAGCTAAGTTGGAGAGAATTGATTATCCACAATGGTTACCAGAATTTTTTACCTTCTTCGCTCGTTTTATTTAGCCTCCTGTAAGGATTCAATTCTTCTTGCTTGAATTCCTGATAAATATACTTTGACTGAAATCTCGATGTTTTCTCATCTAACTTCCCAAATCCATAATAAGCTTTAAATCATGGAGATATGAGTAATTCCTGTGGAGTACTAGCCAGTCTAAATATTAGATTAAATTGCTTGTCTTTGCTGTACATTATACTACGACGACATACGTGCTGATGTTATACACTTGGGTTCAGATCTCTTGGTTAGTCTGTAGTTATTTCTCCTACTTTAACTCTCTGTTTTCTGGCATTGACTACTACAGCTCCCAGGCCGAAAAGTGTTACAGTGAGACCGATAAAAAAGCCCAAATGTGGAACGAGGGTTAGCAGTTTTATTATGAGCAACCCCACAGCTAGAGCTCCAATCATGAACCCCTTGCTATCCTTTAATTCACCGAAATAGCTGATAATCCACTGTCCCAGAAATAAGCCGACGGGGATTTGAGCAAGGTAAATTGCAATACCCCATAAAGCGAGGGCCATAAGACCGATAGGAAGTCCAATGATAGTGATGCATACTATTATGGCAGCTATAGGGGTGATGAATAATATAAGAGACCCCCAGCCAGCGCTTGATCCGGGCTTGGAGTGTATGGCTTCAGCAATAGAGGTTAATCGTTTGGGGGCAATTAGGATTATTAGCAATCCTGTAATCAGTGCCATTAGAAATCCAATAAATTTAGTCTTCATACTGGAGAATAGAGCAAGAGGAAGTGTTTTAGATTGTTCTTTCTCTGTTTCAGGCAACTTGTGAGTAGTGGTGCCAGCAATCTGAGCTCCAGTCTGTATGACTGCTCTTTTTCCCCCTGTATAGGTCAGACTGCCTTTGATGTCCGCTGTGGATAGTATGGTTAGCTCATTAACTTCCAGATTAATATTGCCACCTACTTCATTACTTATAGTGATTTCACTACCTCCACCTCTGATATCACCACCTACGATTCCATCGATCTGCATGGCTCCGGCACCGAGCAGTATATCGCCTTTAATGTGGGCGGTATTTTCTATGTAGATTTCACTGCCAGCTACAAATAAGTCACCTGCGACGTTACCACTGATATTTATTGTTTCCCCTACAACCCGTATAGCATGGTCAATATCACCAGAGATATTTATTATTTGAGCGATGGCCATAACGCTGCCATCGACTGGCCCACTAATAGAGATAGTCCTGGCGCCAGCCCAGATATCGCCACCAACATTGCTGTCGATAGTAATTATGTTGGCCCCTATATAGAGATCCTCGTTTATTACTTCTCCGTCAGAAATATTGATTGTGTTTTCACTACGTACATCGAACGCTAGAACTGGGTTGGTAAAGAACAGCATCAACATAATTACCGTCAGAATGGTAGCAACTATATTCACAGAATATCTTGCTGTCATATCTCAATCCCTCCTGCGATTACTAAATAATTTATATAAACAAGATTGGATTAGCCTATTACTTCTGCTGGAGTGGAGGTTTTTGTTGCTGCTGAGCCTGGATGGAAATAACCTCGCTTCCTGCTTCAAACAACTGCGATTTTATTTCATTTACCAATCCCCATGATTTTGCCTCCTCTGGATTCAGGGTTATTCTCTCTAGCATGGCACTTGCTACCTCTTTCACGTTTTTACCTGTATTCGCTGCAAGTACTTTTGCAATATTCTCGTTATCTATACGCAGTCCTTTTAATCTTTCCTCCAGTTGTTTTTCTTCCAAGTTCTGGTTGCCACTAAATTGTGCACTGACACCATGAAGTAAAAATCTGGCTTGTGGTACTGATAGTCTCCTTGTGCCAGCACAATACAAGACAATGCCAATAGAATCAACGCTGCCAAAATTGTGCGTAACTATATTAACGGGTAATCCTTTCAGGTAATTGTAGGTGCTTAAACCGTGAATAACAGAACCGCCAGGAGAAGAAATAAGGATAACAAAATCTTTTACCCCCTGCTTCATCTTCTGGTCTATGGCGTTCATCAGGGTGTTGACTGTGGCGTCAATAACTGGAGCGAAAAACTTGATTACAATAGGTTTCGTAGCCATTATAGGTTCCTCCTATTAGTGAACTCTCCTTCTTTTATGGAGGACTTAGATATCACTATATAATGTTTTTCAGTCTGATAGATTATTACGGAGTAGTATATTCTGTTCATTTCTTCGATTATATCAGATTTGTTGTATGTATCGAATGTTGGTTGGTTAATAGTTTAATATTTTTAAAAAGGGCGGATTGGATACAGGATTGCGCTGAAGTTGAAAATGGGTATTATGGGTATTAATGATACTACTGGAGTACGAATCCCGTGGATGGTGTGGCAGGATTCTTTAAGATGGTATACTTGTAAATAGATAAGGACTAGTTGTGGAAAATATCGATAAAGTACGGCGACAGGTTCTAGATCTTCGGTCACAAATCAATCATCATAGTTATCGTTACTATGTGCTGGACAGCCCTGAGATAAGTGACGCTGAATACGATGAGCTGATGCAGCAACTCAGGGAGCTGGAGGCTGAGTACCCTGTACTTATCACTGCTGATTCACCCACGCAGAGAATTGGAGCTCCACCATTAGAAGCCTTTGGCGTTGTGGAACATCCTCAGCCTCTGTTGAGCCTGGCTAATGCCTTTTCATATGATCATTTGGAGGCCTGGCACAAGCGGGCTGCTAATTTACTGGGGACAAGTGATTTTAATCTTGTTTGTGAACCTAAAATTGATGGGCTAGCAGTAGCACTAACTTATGTTGATGGTTGGCTTGTAAGTGGTGCGACTCGAGGCGATGGCTATCATGGCGAAAACGTCACTCAGAATCTGAGGACTGTCAGAAGTATTCCTCTTTCGTTGTCAAAGGAGGCACCTTCCAGGTTTGAAGTTCGTGGCGAAGTGTATTTTCCCAAGAATAGCTTTAAGCAGCTTAATGATGAACGGGCCAGGGAAGGGCTGGCTCTTTTTGCCAATCCAAGGAATGCAGCTGCTGGCTCCATAAGACAACTTGATTCTGCAGTTACTGCCAAACGCCCTCTGGATATATTTATCTATGGATTGGGTCCTCTGGAAGGGAAGGCTGCTCCAGATACTCATTGGGAGATTATGCAGTGGCTTAAATCTCTGGGTTTCAAAACAAATCCTGATATTGTTCTCTGTAATACCATTGAAAAAACCGAAAGGTGTTACCAGAATTGGGTTAAAGCTCGTGATGAGTGGGGGTATGAAGCCGATGGAATGGTGGTGAAGGTAAATTCCATAGGCTTCCAGCAAGAATTGGGTAATATTGCTCGTGAACCCCGGTGGGCAATAGCATACAAATTTCCTGCAATTCAGGAAGTTACCAGACTTCTTGACATCAAGGTAAATGTAGGGCGCACTGGAAGGCTGAATCCTTATGCGATCCTGGAGCCGGTGAGAGTGGGAGGGGTAGTCATCAGCCGTGCGGCTTTACACAATGAGGAGGATATACACCGTAAAGACATCCGCATTAGAGATTGGGTTACTATACAGCGTGCGGGGGAAGTTATTCCTGAAATCGTCAGTCCCATGATAAGTCGCCGTACTGGCGAAGAGAAAACATTCCTTATGCCTAGTTATTGTCCAGTTTGTGGTGCTGAAGTGATAAAACCGGAAGGCGAGGCTATGCATAGGTGCACCAATGCTGCCTGTCCTTCTCAAGCCTTGGAACGGATAAAACACTTCGTCAGGCGTGGTGCTATGGATATAGATGGAGCAGGTGATAAGTTGTGCCAAGCTTTATTCGAAGCTGGACTAATAAAGGATATAGCAGACCTGTATTATCTTTCCAGAGATCAACTTTTAAAGTTGGAGAAGATGGCGGATAAAAGTGTGGCCAATTTACTGAGTTCTATTGAAAAGAGCAAGAGCAGACCTTTGGCACGAGTTATTTTTGCTCTGAGCATTTTTCATGTTGGAGAGGAATATGCTGAATTGCTGGCGAATAACTTCGACAGTGTTGATGATCTGGCTAATGCAAGTAGAGAAAGCTTACTAGCCATTTCTTCCGTAGGACCCAAAATTGCTGATAGTATCATCGCTTTCTTCCGGCAGAGGGGGAATAAGCATATTATTGAGAAGTTGCGATTGGCTAAGGTAAATCTGGTGAAAGAAAAATCTGGGACAGCTGATGCTGAGGAACTCCCTTTTGCTAATCTGGAATTTGTATTGACTGGAAAGCTAGAGATATTGGCTCGGAGTGAAGCGGAAATGAAGATAAGAGCGCTGGGCGGTAAAGCAGTTTCAAATGTAACCAGAAATACATCTTTTGTAGTGGTTGGTGCTGATCCTGGGGCTAAACTAACTAAAGCCCGGAGACTGGGCATAAATACGCTTGGAGAAGCGGAATTTCTAGAATTATTGACGCCATATAGCTAGATATTTTTAACTTCAGCAATAACATCCCCAAAACGCTTGACATAATAGTCAGGCAAATCCATGAAATTGAAGAACTTTGCATCTTCTACTTCTTTGCCAGGGCTTGGCTTGCCCTCTTCTAACTTAACAAGGTATTTTACTAACAGCATGTCACCATAAATTTCGGTATCATGCATTCTTGTTGTCCCGATTAATCTTACTATTTTCCCAGACAGTCCTGTTTCTTCTTTTAATTCTCTTAAGCAGGCTTCTTCAGGTGTTTCTCCAAGTTCGATAAATCCTGCAGGAGCAGCCCAGGTGCCCTTTCTTGGAGGCAGCCCTCTTTTAATCAATAGAAATTTATTATTTCGCATTGCAACAGCAGTTGCTACTGGTAGTGGATTTTTATAGTCAACGAAATTGCAGGAAGGACAGAACTTTCTCTCTTTCCCGTCGATAATTGCTGTTTGAAGCGGTGTTGCACACAGTGGACAGTAATTATATTTTTTCATGACAACATCGAAAGACTTACTTATTATAGACTATAATATATAATGAAAGAAGGCTGATGCTAGTGAAGCTGATTATTGGGCTAGGTAATCCTGGTAGGATTTATGAAAATAATCGACATAATATTGGCTTTCAATGTATTGATTATTTTGCCAGGCTCCATGTAATACAATTCAAAAAGCGACAGTGTCAGAGCAGAGTTGGTATTGGAAAGTTGGGAGGAGAGAAAATGATACTGGCTAAACCAGAGATTTTTATCAATCTAAGTGGTCTAGCTGTGGATTGTCTTATGAATAAATATGTAGTATCACGGGGAGATCTTTTAGTAATTTGCGATGATCTGGATTTACCTTTAGGTAAAATCCGTCTACGCTCAAATGGTGGAGGAGGAGGGCATAACGGGATGCGATCTATTATTTCAGCTTTAGGAACTGAAGATTTCTCCCGCATAAAAGTTGGTATTGGCCGTCCTCGAGAGGAGGAAGCAAGTGTTGATAGAGATGTAATAGTTAATTATGTGCTTGGCGATTTTCTTGGATATGAGAAAGAAATGGTTGAGCTGGCAGTTAGCAGAGTAGCGGAGGTGATTGATTGTTGTTTTGCACAGGGGACAGATGAGGCGATGAACAGATTTAATTGAGTTATGTATTAACAGCGATTCGCTGTTGGATTTAGGCTTGGTGTTTATAGACTGAATATGTGAAATATTCAATAGCGATAGGCTATTTGATGTTATTGTAATATTTAATCAACAAAGGGAATAAGTTCATTTAAGAGGAGGTAACGAACATTGAAGAACACACTTAAAGAGAAAATGAATAGGGGAGAATTTGTTATCGGTGGCTTTGTTGGCCTTGGTCATCCTGATGTTACAGAATGGTTGGCTCGTATCGGTTTTGATTGGGTGGTTATAGATGGAGAACATGGCCCACTCAGCTTTGAGACAATGCAGCGAATGATGCAAGCTATGAATGGAACAAGTTGTATCCCAATTATAAGGGTTCAGTGGAATGAACCTGTGGTTATTAAGCGTGCTCTTGATCTAGGAGCCTACGGTGTTCTTATCCCCTGGGTCAATACTAAGGAAGAGGCGGAAAAAGCTGTAATGGCTTGTAAATATCCACCTGAGGGGATTAGAGGGTGTGGACCTAGAAGAGCAGCGTGGTTTGACCCATCATATGTTGAAACTGCTAATAAGGAACTCCTGGTTATTATACAGATAGAAACAGAAAAAGCTGTAAATAACATAGACGAGATTCTCTCGGTGAAAGGAATAGATGCATGTTATATCGGACCCAGGGACCTGTCAGTAAGTATGGGATTTGGTAGTCCTCCCAAATGGGATGAACCTATATACCGAGAGAAGTTTGATGTTGTACTAAAGGCTGCTAGTAGGTGGGGTAAACCAGTTGGCATGTTTACTACTATTGATAATGTTGAATGGGCGGTAGAGAAAGGCTTCAGGCTCAATACTATAGATAATGCGGATGTTTTCTTTATCAGGAGTGCACGGATGGCGCTGGAGAAAGCTCGCCAGGCAATAGATAAAATACAATCTAACAAATAGTATTCCTGACTTGGAGAGGTATATTAAAAGGGGATATCTGCAATTCTAATCTGGGCAGTTTAAACTGTTTATGTTATATAATGTTGTAGCTATAAATAAGCTAATTAAATTTATTATTAAACTTGGCTTTTAATTCTTATAGAAGATGTATTATTTGGTGATTTGAGCAATTCATATGCATCTAAAGAAACTAAAAGGGTAGCACTAACTGTATATGGAGGTTATTGTATGGTTGTAGAGTTAGCAGCGATTGAAACGGTAAAAGGGTGGGAGGTTCTTGATTCCAGAGGTAATCCTACTGTTAAGGTGCGGGTAATGTTAACTGATGGCACTTTTGGAATAGCTGCGGTCCCTTCAGGAGCGAGCACTGGAAAATATGAGGCTGTCGAATTACGTGATGGCGATATGCAAAGGTATGGAGGTCTTGGTGTGTTGAAGGCAGTGGGGAATGTGAATGACATGATTGCTTCCTCAATAATAGGGATGTCAGCTCTAGAGCAACAGGCAGTGGACCAAAAAATAATTGAATTGGATGGTACGGACAATAAAAGTCGACTTGGAGCCAATGCAATTCTTGGAGTTTCTCTGGCGGTAGCTCAAGCTGGTGCTAACTTCCTGAGATTGCCTTTATATCGCTACCTAGGAGGGGCAGAGGCAAACCTGTTACCTGTCCCTATGATGAATATCATGAATGGGGGCAAGCACGCGCGCAACTCTACAGATTTCCAGGAGTTCATGATAATGCCTGTAGGTGCCAGCAGTTTTTCCAAAGCTGTTCAAATGTGCAGTGAGGTTTATCATTCCTTGCATAGAGTACTGAAAGATAAGGGCTTGAATACTAATGTTGGAGATGAGGGAGGCTTTGCCCCTACACTTTCTTCCAATAAGGAAGCGCTGGAGTTAATATTAGCAGCCATTGATAAAGCTTGCTATAAAGCTGGCGAATATTGT
>CAYVML010000025.1:0-12147 GCA_964452475.1 uncultured Dehalococcoidales bacterium | reverse complement strand
TTTTGTCCCATGTAGTATCCCTACTGTTCCTGCTGACAACGATGCAGCGTGCTTACCTGTCTCAAGCCCCTTACCTGCAGCCTCTACGCCGATAAAGGCGACATCTTTATCGTTAACAAATGGATGAAAAATACCGATGGCATTACTCCCGCCGCCTACGCAAGCGATTATATAATCAGGGAGGCGATTACACAAAGCCAGACTTTGTGACCTTGCCTCCTGGCCTATTATCGACTGAAATGTACGTACCATGAGGGGATAGGGATGAGGTCCTACCGCACTTCCAAGCAGGTAATACGTGCTTTCTACATTGCTTACCCAGTCCCTTATCGCCTCATTGATGGCATCTTTCAGTGTTCTACTCCCGGTGGAAACAGGGCGTACCTCTGCACCCAGCAGTTTCATGCGATAAACGTTGAGAGATTGGCGGCGTATATCCTCTTCGCCCATATATACAATGCAATGTAGTCCGAGCATAGCACAGACAGTAGCTGTTGCTACTCCATGTTGCCCTGCTCCTGTCTCAGCCACAATACGTCTCTTGCCCATTCTCTTTGCCAGAAGCCCCTGGCCTAACGCATTGTTAATTTTATGTGCGCCGGTATGAGCGAGGTCTTCCCTTTTCAGGTATATCCGGGCGCCTCCACAATGATTGCTGAGGCTCCGAGCAAAGTAAAGCGGCGTGGGACGTCCTGTATAATTGTGTGCTAGAGAGGTAAATTCTCCCCAGAATTCGGAGTCTCCCTTGATGCCATTGTAGGCAGATTCCAATTCCTCCAGTGCTGTAACAAGAGTTTCAGGTACAAATCTGCCGCCAAACTGCCCAAAATAGCCGTTGAAATCCGACAAATGTCCTTTCTTAGCTGCTTCAATAAAAGCCCTGATCTTTGCAGTGTTTTTTACTCCATCAGTCTCCACTCCTGATGAGACATCCACTCCCCAGGGGGCTACCATTTCTACCACCTGAGCAACATTCTCTGGGCTGAGCCCGCCAGCAATTACTACTGGAAACCGTTCTGCAACAGTTTGTGCCAGTATCCGGTCAAGGCTTGCTCCAGTTCCACCATAGCTTCCTTCCACCTTTGAATCGAGGAGGAGCATAAATCTTTTTCCGTTGAGCAGCCTGGTACCTGCAGCAACTTCAGTGCATAGTTCGGCTGAAGATTGCTTTCCTACACGTATAGTTTTAATTACTGGTTTTGTAATACTGTGGCAGTATTCCCAGCTTTCATCACCACTTAGCTGGACCCAATCCAGGTCACAGAAATCGGCGATGGTATTTATTTCTTCAGCGGGCATGTTCACAAAGACACCAACTACTCCCACATCATCGTTTTTCTTTTTTACAGCTTTTACTATCTTTCTTGCTCTGGCAGGTGTCACCTGACGCTTGCCTGGAGCAAAGACAATGCCAATGAAGTCAGCGCCTGCTTCGATTGCTTCCAGTGCATGAGTTACCTGCCTGATTCCACAAATTTTTACATGTGTCATGACAGTAATTCCTTCATCTTGCTTGAAATATCGCTGGCGGTAACCAGCGCTTCTCCTATAAGTGCTGCATCGACTCTCCATTCCCTCAATCTATCAATATCATTCCGGTTCTTGATGCCGCTTTCACTGACCACTATTATATTCGATGGAATCAGAGGTCGCAGCCGTCGAGTCGTGTTGATATCAATGGTGAAGCTATTTAAATCACGGTTATTGATACCAATAAGCTCTACACTATTGCTAATGAGTACTTTTTCTATTTCCCTTTCGTTGTGAACCTCAACCAGACATTTCAATCCAAGGCTATGGCTCAATGATAGAAGCTCTTCAAGCTGTGAATGGCCCAATACGGCTGCTATCAGCAGCAATGAATCAGCACCGTATGCACGGGCTTCATATACCTGGTATGGGTCAAAAATGAAATCCTTTCTCAGTAGCGGCAGGTCAATCTTTGCTCTAATTGCCGAGAGATGTTCAAGACTGCCTCTGAAGTACTTTTTCTCGGTAAGAACTGATATGGCGGCGGCACCACCTTTGCTGTAGGCTTTTACCAGCTGAACCGGGTTGTAATCATCTAGAAAGGTACCCCTGGAAGGAGAAGCGTGTTTCACTTCAGCGATAAGCTGTAGATGGTTACCCCTGAGAGTGCCAGCGAAATCGATCACCGGCTTACATAAAGAGATGCGTTCCTCCAGCTTGGACAGGGGTATGGACTTTTTATTCTGCTCGACCTCTTTCCTTTTATCAGCAATGATGTCATTCAGCATAGCTATTCCTTATGGATACTCGGGGCCAGGTTCTGGCTGAGTTTTATTAATGCTTCTAGCCTGCCCATGGCACGACCGCTGTCTATTGCCTCTTTAGCTATATGGATGCCTGTCATGAAATCCGACGCTTTATTACTGGCAATCAGCGCTGCAGCCGCATTCATGACTACTATATTTCTTCCGGGTCCTTTTTGCCCTTTTAAGATACCGCGGAGCCTTTTTGCGTTTTCGGGTGCCGTTCCGCCTTTGATATCGTTGATACTTGCTGGCTTAATCCCAAAATCATCAGGGCAGATTTCATAGGGAGATGAAGCCCCTTGCTCGTTGATATCCCATACGAATGACTTTCCGCTAATGGTGATTTCGTCCATACCATCAACGCCATGCACCACCAGGGAATGCTTTGTGCCTAATCGATAGAGCGCAGACGCAAGTTTATTGCCTATATCCCGGCTTGGAACACCAATAAGCTGGTATTCTGCTCTTGCCGGATTAGAAAGAGGTCCAAGGACATTGAATATTGTGCGGATTCCAATCTCACGGCGTGGTGCGGCAGCATGTTTCATGGAAGGATGGTATAGGGGGGCGAACATAAATCCGATTCCCACTTTTTCAATACATTGTGATACCTCTTCGGCTCCCAGGTCGATTTTAATGCCCAGCGCTTCCAGCGTATCAGCGCTGCCGCAGGCACTGCTCATCGCCCGGTTGCCATGCTTGGCTACCTTGATTCCGGCACCGGCTACAACAAAGGCGGCAGCTGTGGAGATATTAAAGCTGGATAGCCCATCGCCTCCAGTGCCGCAAGTGTCAACTACCGGAGGTGTAACAGGGACTGTTATTGCCTTCTCTCTCATAACACTGGCTAAGCCGGTGATTTCGTCTATGGTTTCCCCTTTGATTCTTAGTGCAGTGGTAAAGGCAGCAAACTGAGCACTTGTTGCCTCACCACCCATTATCTCTTCCATCACCTGTGCTGCCTCTTGAAAAGGGAGGGAGTGCCCCTGGACTATAGCTGCAATGGATTCACGAATCATTCTTCTCCCCCCTTTTTAGAAAGTTACTCAGTATGTCTTTCCCTTCAGCGGTCATGATAGATTCAGGATGGAACTGGATTCCCTCTACCGGGAACTGGCGGTGTCTAACCCCCATAACTGTTCCATTTGAGGTCCAGGCGCTTAGCTCAAGACAATCGGGCAAGCTGTCACGCATTACTGCCAGTGAGTGATAGCGTATAGCAGAGAAAGGATTGGGCAGCCCTGTGAAAACACCTTTTCCATCATGGTGGATGTCTGATAACTTACCGTGTTTGATTTCCCCTGCACGCTCAATTTTCCCACCGTAGGAATAGCCGATGCATTGATGTCCGAGGCATACACCTAGGATGGGCAGGCGTGCTCCAAAGTGGCGGATAAGCTCATTTGAGATGCCAGCCTTATCGGGGGTGCCTGGCCCCGGGGATATGACAATACGCTCGGGGGAGATTTTCTCGATCTCTTCGATAGTAATCTTATCGTTTCTAATTACCCTCACTTCCTCTCCCAGTTCACTCAAATACTGGAAAAGGTTGTAGGTGAAGCTGTCGTAATTATCTATCAGTAATAACATTGCTTTCTCTCCTACGCCTGGGAAATAGCAGTGAGTAATGCCATGGCTTTATTCAGGCTTTCTTCATATTCCCGCTCAGGGATGCTATCAGCAACTATGCCTCCTCCTGCCTGGATATAGGCAATGCCATCTTTAATAACTATGGTACGGATGGTGATTGCAGTATCGAGGTTTCCCGAGAAGTCGAAGTAGCCCACTGCTCCGGCGTATGGCCCCCTTTTATCTGTTTCGAGTTCGGCGATAATTTCCATAGCCCTTATCTTGGGGGCGCCGGATACAGTACCTGCTGGGAAGCAGGCACGTAGTGCGTCAAATGATGAGACATCTTCGCTTAACCTGCCCTGGACATGTGAGACAAGATGCATTACATGAGAATAGCGCTCTACGCCCATAAGCTGAGTAACCTCCACTGTACCAGGCACACTGACTCGTCCGATGTCGTTACGCCCCAGGTCTACAAGCATAATATGCTCGGCTCCTTCTTTTTCATCTGTCTCAAGTTCTTTTTCCATGGTTAAGTCTTGCGCTGTGTTCTTACCGCGAGGTCGGGTACCGGCGATGGGATGCGTAGTTACTACATCATCCTCGACACGTACAAGAAGCTCAGGCGAGGCTCCAATAATATGGAAATCACCAAGCTGAAGATAATACATGTAGGGTGATGGATTGACACAGCGTAGTGAACGATATATGGCGAAGGGGCTGGCATCAGTAGCTTGTGCCAGCCGTTGTGATAGAACAACCTGGATAATATCACCTGCATAAATATACTCTTTGGCTTTGGATACTCTCATTTCAAAATCCTCTTTCGAGAAATTTGATGAAAACTCTACTGGATTACCCTGATTGTCTGATGAATCGTCAGGATAAAGAGGTTGTCTGAGTCTGTCTACAAGACGCTCAATCTTCTGGACAGCCTGATTATACTGAACCTCAATATCTCCATTTAGATGGATATGGGAGATGATTTTAATTTTATGAGTGACATGGTCAAAAGCGAGAATGGTATCGGCCAGCATTAACACTGACTCAGGAAGCTCCAGTGCATCATGAGCAGCACAGGGAAGGTTCTCGAAATAACGGGATACTTCATAGCCTAAGTATCCAACCATTCCACCATGAAACCGGGGTAGTCCTGCAATGTTAATTGGGTTGAATCGACTGAACTCTCTCTCGACGAGCAGTAAAGGGTCAATGGAGGAACCTTCTCCCGCCCTCAGGATAAGCGATGGCTCGGTACCAATAAAGCTATATCGCCCGAGCTGTTCTCCTCGCTCAACGCTCTCCAGCAGAAAGGAGTAGCTTCCTCGAGCTACCTTCAGGAAAGCCGATACAGGCGTTTCCAGGTCAGCCTTGATTTCGCGGTAGATTGGCACAAGGTTGCCCTGTTCCTTGAGCTTGATAACTTCTTCTAATGATGGATAATACATAATAAAACTCCATAAAAAAATCCGCCCCCAAAGGGGCGGATTGGTTCCGCGGTGCCACCCTTCTTAGCCAGACGAATCCGGCTATCTCTATCAGGTACGGAAAAAAGATTCTATACCCTGGGCTCTGATTACGGTGCCCTCTCCGTCAAAACCTACTCAGGTATCCCCTTTTCGGATTGCAGCTCCCGAGTCCATTCAACCTCTGCGCAGACACCGGCTCACACCTTACCCGGCTCTCTGAGCCTCGCTGGAGGCATACTAGTCTCGTTCTCAGCCTTTAAAACCTTATTAAATTGTAAAGTGGAATAATACCAGATATATAATATTTGTCAAATCGGGTTTTATTTCGTGCCCATTATAAAGTCCTTGACAGCCATTTCATATAACCTTAATATGTCTCCATTAATGAAGAAAGCCGTAGGTGTATAATACTCTGCATAATCAGCGTGTCAACGTATAAATTAAACAAAACGATGAATCGTTTAATACCTTGGCACGAAAAGATGTAATATGCAGAAGATAACAATCTGGCTTTTTGTTGGTTAGCAAGTTGTATATGAAATCCAATTACGTCGGTACACCACAAAAATAGAAGGTAATAAAAACGGCAGCAATGCCTGCAAGGTAAACACCACCCAAAGAAATGACCGTTCTGCCCTTGTCAGTGTCAGGCAAAGCCCCCTTTCTGGGTATGAATGGTATTATGAACGGAGTGTTTTGCTGATAGGCATGATAGAGGTCACCAAAACGTTTCTCCAAATTACTCTCCTCATGCCAGGCAAGAAGAATAAGGACATATGTCAGCGTAAACCAGAATAGAAAATCCAGATAATATGACCCCCACAGAGCAAAGCCCAATGCCCATATACTTATTCCCAAATGCTGAGGATGCCTCATAGTAGCATATAGTCCCATAGTTGCCAGATGTCTTCTCTTTGTGGCGATTACAATCTGCGCCAACCCTACTGAGGTTATTGCTATACCCATAGCAATAAGAGCTGGCACTATTATGTCCTGGACAGGTTCCCCACGAATAGGCAAATAGCCAGCCCGATTAAACCCTAGCCATCTTTCAAGAGGCTGTAAAGGTAATATTAGCGGGAATATAAGTATCCATGAGCCAGACATGCTCAAAATGATTTGCCCTGTAAGGGCAGCGTAACTAATCCCAGTGCCAAATAGTGTAACAAGCTTGGTTGCCCTGCTCATCACCGTGCTAAACAAGAACAAAGCAAGCCCTATCACAAAAGGGAAAAGCACTAGAGCTAGTATCCAGGCCCTTCTTTCATCGCCCACAGCAAGCTTATCATGAAAGATGAAATCAAGACCAAGCGCTGACTGTGCCCATCGGATTATAGAATAATTCAGGCAGGTGGAAAATAAGACCACTGCCCAAGCTACAAACTGAGATTTACCTCTTCTCATAGCGAGCCTTTTTGCTCTGCAGTTTCCTGAAGAGCCTTCTTTTCTAAATACAGGTAATGTATCACAGGTCTTAGAAGTGAACAATCAGCCTGCTACCTCAGCCCAAATCCCGATAAGGTTATCCCTGACCTAACGTATCAATAATCTTAGGCCCGGAGACATTCTATCCCGAGTAAAAATTAAAAGATAGCCCGATGCCCAACAATATAGACATGCGTTTGAGGAATAAAATGTTTACACTATCTGACGGTTTGTGCAGTTATACCAATCATCAAGTTAGTGCCAAGATGGTTTGAACTTGCCCTTGAACTACTCCCTAAAAACTGGCACAGGCGAAGAGAGAGTTTTTAGGGTTCAGATCAGTTTTACGGTCAGAACAAATCAGGAATGGAACGCTTTAACAGATACACTTGATAGAGAAGATAAGAAAACGCCCTGAGTAACCTCGCCATATCCTAGAAAGACCCGCACCACTTCCTCCACTTCAGCTTACTTTGGTTTTGAACCTAGATCCTAACCTTTTCCAGCTTCCGCTTCCTCAGTGCCCGACTGTGCTTTCTGGGCTTCTGTCCGATTACTCAGGACATTGATTAATTTAATACCAGTAGTGGAGCTTGTCAAATTTCTATAGCTTTAATGTTAAATAATTTTTAAATTATTTATAGAAAAGGCTTAAAATATCTCGTAAATGATTTATTCCGGTAATAATCGATTTAAAGACCTCTTTGAGAGAGCAGATTGATGAAGGCGTAGCCAGGATGGCTTCCAAAATCAAGCAAGACTGTTAAAAATAGTTGATACTCATAGATATCCTCAAGGGTTCCTTTATTTTCATGGCAGACCTGATTCGTCGGCTCGATATAAAAGTGGAAACAGACTTCGTCCAACTTTTATGCTATTACTGCCCTAACATGTTTGACAAAGACTTAGTAAAAGGGATGGGGAAAAATATACAATAGTTATGCCTACTTCAAAAAGTGGTGCGAATAGGCTTTGGCTTACAATGGGAGACAAGTGATGCGTTGTTATTGGAGCTGTGCCTTCGGCTTTATTATAGTTTTGATAGCTTTTACCTGTGGCTGTGCCCAGCCAGAGGTAGTACCAACACCGTCTCTAGAACAAGATACAGTGATGGAACTACCTGAGCCACGATATGACAGTGATGTATCCATTGAGCAAGCTCTACTTCAGAGAAGATCAATCAGGAGCTACACAGGGGAACCATTAACACTTCAAGAGATATCTCAACTCTTATGGGCAGCCCAGGGAGTAACTAGCCCGAGGGGTTTCAGGACTGCTCCGTCTGCGGGAGCCCTCTATCCACTCCAGGTATACCTGTTGGCTGGCGATGTTCAAGATTTAGCGTCGGGTGTTTACCAGTATTGGCCAGACCAACACCAGCTTGTTAAAGTAATAGACGGTGACAAGAGAACAGAGTTATGCGATGCAGCTCTAATGCAGTCCTGCGTTAAGGACGGTGCCGTTGTGTTGGTGTTCACTGGGGTTTATGAGAGGACAATAAGCAAATATGGTGATAGGGGCATAAGATATGTGCATATCGAAGTGGGACATGCTGCTGAGAACTTGTGCTTACAGACAACAGCAATGGGATTGGGAGCGGTCACTGTAGGTGCATTTCATGACGAACAGGTAGCCAAACTCCTGAATTTACCACCAGATGAACATCCTCTCTATATAATTCCTGTGGGCAGGAAAGAATGAGAACGGCTTCTGCCCTTGCTTATGCGAAAATAGAATATCCAGTATCCTGACTAATTTCACTTCTCCGCCTTCTATTAATATTGCGTATAAGTCTTTAGGTCTTGTCTTTTAACCAAATCCTAACGCTATCCTGCACAATCAGGATAAACAGCTATTAAACAATCTGGCTAATTGTGCAATCGCTGGGAGTGAACAAATAGCGGAGTGTTGGATTACTCTCCGCTGTATTGCGCCTACTGATATATATGCTATCATTATTCTGATATAAAAGGCTGGTGGTAGTTTGCCGATTTTTGCATCAATGTTACGCTATTCTTAGATAAGGGAGGAAACATGGCAATGAAAAAATTGATTAACGACCCCTATCAAGTAGTAGAAGAGACTCTGGGCGGTATCCTTAAAGCCTATCCTTATCACCTGCGTGTGACAAAGGATAGCCCGCGAGCCCTAGTTCGAGCTGATGCCCCGGTAAAGGGAAAAGTGGGCATTTGTACTGGTGGTGGCTCAGGCCATATACCGGTCTTTCTCGGTTATGTTGGTCCAGGTCTGCTCGATGGCGTTTCCGTAGGTAATGTATTTTCTTCGCCTGGCGCCGAGGATATGCTCGCGGCAACTAAGGAAGTAAATGGTGGAGCTGGCGTCCTCTATATCTTTGGCAACTACAGCGGTGATGTTATGAATTTTGAGATGGCGGCAGACATGGCTGAGGTGGAAGGTATCGCGGTACAAATGAGCGTTGTAAAAGATGACGTTGTTTCGGCACCACGCTCCGAAAAGGATCGTCGCCGCGGTGTGGCAGGTCTCTTTTTCGCTTATAAACTGGCTGGGGCCAAGGCTGATACCATGGCCAGCCTTGAGGAAGTCAAAGCGACTGCTGACCAGGTTATTGAGGAGACATGCAGTATAGGGGTAGCCCTTAGTCCCTGTACTATACCGGCAGCGGGCAAGCCGACCTTCACCATTGCCGAAGATGAAATGGAGGTGGGTATGGGCATTCACGGCGAGCCAGGACTGGAACGCACCAAACTCAAAAAGGCGAATGAGATAGCAGACATCATGGCAGAGAAGGTGATTAATGACCTCCCATTTAAGTTAGGAGAAGAGGTCGCCGTACTAGTAAATGGACTGGGTGCGACGCCCCCTGAAGAGCTTTTCATTCTATACAACCGGTTTCATGATATCCTGGGAGACCACGGTATAAGCATCTACAAGACTTTTATTGGGGAATATGCTACCTCCATGGAGATGGCTGGCGCCTCGCTAACTTTACTCAGGCTCAACAAGGAATTCAAGGCCCTGCTGGACGCTCCCGCTTTCTCACCATTTCTATTACAGTGGAGGTGATGGTAACTAGTGCTTACAACCACGGATATGGTGTCTATCCTAAAAGAGGCAGCGTCCGATTTCCAAAGCCACAGTGAGGAACTACGGCAACTCGATGCTATCATTGGCGATGGTGACCTAGGAGTTACCGTAGAGCTTGGTAGTAAATCTTTACGTGAGTACTTATCTTCTCCAGATGAAGACAATATCGGTAAGCTACTGGCCAAATGCGGTCTGCAGTTTAATAGAGCAAGTCCCTCTACCTTTGGTACTTTACTGGCCTCAGCTTTTATGGGCGCCGGCAAAGCGGTTATGGGTAAGGAGATAATTGGGATTGAAGATCTAGGACTGATCGCAGATGGTGCTGTCGATGGTATAAAGAAAAGGGGCAAAGCTGAGGTTGGCGATAAGACCATGCTCGATTGCCTGGTTCCGGCAGTAGAGGCTTTTGAAAAAGAGCTGGCGAGTGGTACGGAACCTGAAACTGCTCTTAAAGCCGCCGTAATGGCAGCTGAGCAAGGTATGAAAGCTACTATTCCGATGATGTCTAAGCAAGGTCGGGCTAGCTGGCACCGGGAGAATACCATTGGAGTGCAGGATGCTGGTGCGACGGCTATGTACCACTTAATCGAGTCCTTTGTCCGGCATTTGATCTCTCGTATTGAGATTAGTAATTAAACTAATATATACGCTTACCCCCTTTCCTAAAACACTAAGCACTTCTCAATAAGAAAAAGCTGAGCGGTTTCAGAAGTTACACTATCTTTTTCATTCCACTCAGGGTGTTGTGTTTGAATCGGTGACCTTCGGGTAGTGGGGCTGGGTTTTGCTGTTATGTCACATTGCACATTCTGATGAAGTGTTCAATTGAGATGGGAAAGATAAAGGGGGTATCTCGTCAATTACGTATGTAATTCCATCTGTCTATCTGGTAATATATCGGGGAGCGGGAAGCAATAATTATAAGGAGGTAGCAGTATATGATTTATTTAGAAGCGTCACTTCGGGTAGTTCCGGGCAAGATGAGTGAATTCACGAAGGTATTTGAGAAGGAATTTCTGCCGGCTTCTGACAAACTGGGAAGGAAACTAATTGCACAGTGGCGTACGACTATTGGTACACTAGATGAGGTTACTGATCTCTGGGGTTATGACGACCTGACCCACATGCAGCAGGTGCAGGAAGCAGGGACAAAGAGCCCGGAATTTATAAAAGCCGCGGGCCATATTAGATCTCTCATCGCATACGAAACAACCAGGCTTATGGTTCCGACGTCAGTATCTTCAATGAAGTAATTTAGAGCCATAAAAGATGGCGATATGTGCCTTGAGGATAATAAGTCGGTAGGTAAATGTAGCTTCTTATGTCACCAGATGTATGTAGCTAAAGGAGGTAAATATGAAGGTAGCCAAGGTAAGCCAAGTAGCAAAAGAGACACGGGTAAGCCCACTGTTCACTGAACCGGTCACCATGCAGTCGATCGTGGGTACAGAGTTGAGCAAGAAATTTCGCATAGCGCAGGTAACCTTCAGCAAGGGGGTAAGGAACAAGTTTCACAGTCATACCATTGAACAAATACTCATTGTTACCGAAGGCAAAGGCATTGTGGCCACAGATAATGAAGAGGTGACAGTTGTCCCCGGGGATATTATCTTCATTCCTGCAGGAGAAAAACACTGGCATGGGGCTACTAAGGATACTACTTTCTCTCATCTCTATGTTATGTCGCCGGATAGTAAGACGACACAGCTTGAGGATTAGAATTTAGCCAGGTATTATTATCGGGAGAGCCAATTTAAAACACACCAAGTGGTGATATCTTCAATTTACTCGGTAATCTCTCGCATGGTCTCCAGTCGGCTGCTGTAATGACGGTGGTGAATAAGCTTCTGCTTGAGAGTACCCCCGTAAACTCTCCATGGGCGCATTATCAAAACAGTTCCCTGTCCCACTCATGGATACCTGTAAACCAAACTTATCCAGTATCCGGCGGTATTCATCGGAGCAATACTGACTACCGTGGTCAGAGTGGTGTAGGAGTCCCTTAGCTGGACGTTTGGCTTTCACAGCCCGGGACAAAGACTGACTAACCAGATTCCCGGTCAATCGTTTTCCCATAGCATAGCCTACGATCTCACCCCTGGGTAAACTTTCCAGTCAGACCTGCCTTATCTCTTCTCCACGTGCTGTTTGTACTGTTCTGGAGATGCAATTCCCATCTGCAAGTCTGAAGCAGGCATGGCGCGTTTCCTCGCATAAGATCAATGCCCATCTTCTGTCCATCGATCTCATAAATGGCAAAGTAGAAACTATATGTTACATAACTCAGATATTGAGGCTTGCCTATATCTTCCCTCGCAACCTTAAGTCCCAGGTCTTTC
>CAYVML010000024.1:261-12665 GCA_964452475.1 uncultured Dehalococcoidales bacterium | reverse complement strand
AACAACAAGTGTTGTTAAACTGAGAGAGCCGATTATTTCACCAATAGTCTCAAAGTCCTTAGCTTCTAGGCTCCAGCTGCCGGTTGGGTCTTCTTTAGCCGTGTCCAGCCCTAGAGCAATGACAAGAAATCTGGGGCTGAACCTGATTACACGCTTCAGCGCTTCCCGGAGAATTTCCTGATAAGCTTCACCATCGATATTTTCCTGGATAGGGATATTTATGTTGTAACCTTTACCGCTGCCTCGTCCTTTTTCTCCTGCAAAGCCGCTGAAGTAAGGGTAGGCGAAACTGGGATGGCCGTGAATAGACACGGTCAGCACGTCAGAACGCTCATAGAATATCTCCTGTTGGCCATTACCGTGATGATAGTCAACGTCAAGGATGGCAATTTTGCCGTAATGACTTAGGTATTCTGCCGCAACGGCGCCGGAATTGAAGTAGCAAAAACCTCCAAAGGAGCTTGGCTCGGCATGGTGCCCGGGAGGTCTTACCAGGGCGTAGGCCAGACGATAGCCTTCGAGGAGCTTTTTCGCAGCAGTCAAAGTGCAGTCCACCGCCCTTTTTGCCGCCAGATAGGCATTATCGTTTATCGGAGTGAATGTGTCGATACAGTAATATCCGGCGCGTATTGGCAGTATTTTAGGAGGTCGTGTCCTATTGCGAACCGGGAAGATGTAAGGGTAAATAGATGTCCCGGGTTCAAGATTAATACATATCTTTTTCAGATAGTCGACAAATCCCGTATTATGGACTGCCTTAATGTATTTTTCCGAAAAATGCCGGGGAGGCACTTTCTGAAATAGCTCGGTCTTGTCAAGCTCCTGCAAAATCACGTCTATCCTTACCGGGGCTTCTACATAACCACGCTCTTCTACATGGTGAATGCTGTGGCGGTCATTGATGACAAGAATGATACGTTTGTCTATCGGGATGGAATGTTTCATAGGAGGTGGAATATTTTTCACGTATCTAGGGTTTCTCAGCCGTACAGGGTCATCCTGGAAGGAAGAGACTACCATTTCAACATACTCGCTGGGGCATATACCTCTATATTTCCGCTCCAGTATAGCCCGGACAATCTCACGGGCGGAATCACGGGATAGCCTGGTATCCTGTCTCAGGTCATCAAAGACCAGGTAAGGGGGATTATCATCACCAGGCTTTAAAGGAGTCTCATAAGCGGTGTTAACAATGGGGCGGGCACCGAATCTTTCATAGAAACGTAACCGAGCTACGTTTTGCTTTCTCACTTCAGGGTTATGGCTTAACCAGGGGTCATCGGGAAGACATTCGAAGAAAAGGCCGATAGTGTTCAGGTCAAGCGCTTCTTCCCGAACTCTCTCGTAGAGGGCACTACCAATGCCACCGCCCATTGTTTTTCTAGAGGTGGAAATGTAATCAAGGTAACAGAATTTGAGAGCAGGCGCATGAAAAAGGAAGGCGAATCCATCAATTTTGCCCTTTAAACCTTCGGCAATAAAGAGGATAGAACGGAAACGATATTTCATCGGATTATGAAGTTGTTCGGGCAGTTTCGCTATATCTCTTTTTGACAGGTCAGGAAACTGGGCGCTTAAGATATTCTGAACCTTGGCTATTGCTCTCTCATTGGCTGGAGTAATATTGTCGTATACCCGGCGAATTCTAAACATAAGTCAAGTCCTTCTCAACTATAAACATATAATATCATCTCAGCAGTTTTTGCAGGATGAGCTTATCATCACCTGCGGCGTAGAAATCGGGTATTCGGCAGATTAACCTGTAACCATGGCTGATATGGAATTGCCTTGTTTTTTCATAAGGTGGAGTGGAGGATGTCTCAATAAGAGCCATCCTCCCATTCAGTTGTCTTATTTCTTCTTCTGCTGTCTCAACAAGAGCACCACCCAGTCCCTGTCTCTGCTTTTCATGGGCTACTACCAGCCAGTACAGGTCCCAGGTGCTGGTGGTTAGGGGGGTAGGTCCATAACAAATGTAGCCGGCAACGATAGAGTTATCCTCTGCTACCATTACATAATACCCTGAACTTTTACCGTCACGCAGGTAGCTGTCGATGACCTCTTCCGCGACTTCCACTTCAGACATCTCGAATTCAGGTGTATTCTGAAGTATTTTCATCAGGGCTGCTTTATCTTCTTTCCGCATCTTACGGATCTTTGCTTTCAAGGTATTTATCCTCCAGCGCCAGCCGCATTATTTCCTCAATAAATTGAGTGTAAGACATTCCGGCCGCTGCAACCTGGCGAACTGCACCGGATTCGGGAGATATGTCCGGATTGGGGTTCACGTCAATGACAATCGGCTGCCCTTCTTTGTTCATCCGCATGTCCACTCTGGCATAGCCCTGACCGCCAAGCAGCTTGTAAGCTGCCAGAGCTGTATCGCTGAGGCATTTCTGAACCTCAGCTTCTATTTCCGCAGGGCAAATTGCCCGGGTGCCCTGGAAATACAGGCTGTCAGGTTCCCATTTGGCGGCAAAAGTGAGGATTCTCGGCAATTCAGCCGGCAGGGAATAGACTATTTCCGATACAGGCAGTGTAGTATATCGAGAGTTATCCCAAACAGTAGCATTAAACTCGCGTCCATCGATGAATTCTTCCACCAGGGCTCCTTTAGAATAGGTGTTACTGATTACTGCTACCTGTTTTTCCAGACAGCTTACAGTGCTGACAACGCTTTCTCCGGTAATACCATGGCTGGCGTCCTCACCTCGAGGCTTGACTATGCACGGATAGTTGAGACGGAACATGTTCAATGTCTGAGGGGTTAGTAACTGGAAATTCGGTGTCAGAATGCCCTCTGCTTTCAGCAGCACTTTTACTTTTGCTTTATCCAGAGCTAACCTCAGCATTATTCCCGGACAGCCGGTGCATGGTATTCCCAGATCAAATAAAATCTCTGGCATTGTGGCTTCTGTTTCAGGGCAGCCACAAAAGCCTTCAAAAAGATTGAATACCAGGTCGGCATTTAAGGAGCTGAGTTTTCTTTTGGCTCGTGCGAGCGGTGGCTCCAGAGGAACAACAATAATATCATGGTCAAGCTTAAGCAGCGCCTGATGCACTGCCGACACAGCATGAAGGACACTGAGCACTTCTTTTCCTTCGCCTACAGCATCATATCGTGAGGGATATGGTTTATTATAGACAATCGCTACACGCATGCGAACTGTGGATACCTTTCAAGAGCTGAATCGAGTATAGCACTAATCAGGTTTTCGTGTGACCAACCTATTTTTATTGCCATAATGACTAGATCACTGTAGCTTCCCAATCCGGGCAAAGGATTTATTTCGATAAAATAAGGCTTACCATCCTGACTGACTCTGAAATCCAATCTGGCGAAATCCCTGCAGCCGAGAGATTTAAAAATTTTAAGGCTGGAATCCAACAGCTTATCCCACATTTTCCCCTCGATAAGTGCAGGACATTCATAATCGACCAGTGCTTTCCAGTCCCTCTTTACTTCCATAGAATAGATAAAAGGATGCCTTTTTTTTCGTGGCAGAATGCGCATCATGCCCAGTATTTTCGGCGGAAAATTCCCCATCAGGCCTATAGTGATTTCATCTCCGGTTATGAACTTCTCGACCATCACCGGCTGACGGTAATATATAAGCAGTTTCCGCACCGTTCTAATCGCCTGTTCAGGGCCATTTACAATTGAATCCAAGTAAATCCCTTTACTCGAGCCTTCATAGGCTGGCTTGATAATAGCGGGGAAAGGAAATATATCCCATGCTGACTGGTAAAGCTTTTCTTCATTGTCTATTACCAGCCACTGGGGAGTGCTTACGCCATTGGGAGCCAGCAGCTTTTTGACTAATGGTTTGTCCAGGCATATAGACAGACATTGTGGATCGGAACCAGTGTATGGAATATCCAGCATTTCCAGGATAGAAGGCACCTGAGCTTCACGACTTCGATAGGTGCCTCTGCCTTCGGCAATGTTGAAGACGATATCGACTTCACTACACCGGACTTTATCGACAAATTCAAGGCCTCCTCCCATTTTAGTAACGGTGTGCCCTTTAGCTCTCAGCGCTGAGACTATAAATTCAACTGTCTCAGGAGGGTCATATTCTTCAAAGGTATCTTCTGGAGCATTTTGCCTTAATAGGACTGCTTCTTTAAGGTCGTATGACAAGCCTATCCGCATCTCTAGCTCCTTTTGATTCGAATGCCAGTTCAGTGCCGGTAAGCATATCATCGACTGCATTATGCTCCGTGTTTTCAGTTTCAGTGTTTTCATGATTGTGCTTCTGAAGAACAGGATTACGATATCGGAAGATGCGTCCCTGGTAATTCTTTAGCAACAGTTCCTCTTTATTTGTCTCCAGAAGATAATTGGGTTGTAGTGGAACTTTGCCATGACCAAAAGGAAGGTCCACTACGAAGGTGGGAATTGCCAGGCCTGAAGTATGCCCACGCATCCCCTCGACTATCTTGACGCCAGTCTCCACCGAGGTACGAAGGTGCTCTGTTCCCTGCACTTCATCACAATGAAAAAGATAGTATGGACGAACCTTTATTTTAAGGAGGCTCTGGCATAGATTTAACTGGGTCTTAACCGTATCGTTGACACCACGTAGCAAAACAGACTGGTTATTTACAGGAACTCCACTGCGCAGTAATCTGTCACATGCCTCTGCCGCCTGTGAAGTTATCTCATTGGGGTGATTGAAGTGGGTATTCAGCCATATAGGACCATATTTGGATAACATGGAGCAGAGCTCTTCATCTATACGCTGGGGTAATACCACCGGGAATCTGGTACCGATACGTATAATTTCAATGTGCTGTATTTTTCTTAACCTGGAGATAACATCTTCCAGATGATGGGCAGATAGCATCAGGGGATCCCCACCAGAGATGATAACGTCCCTGATTTGACTATTCTGTCGCAAATATTCCAGCATAACTTCTATCTCACTACTGGTTCGCATCCACCCGCCGTGACGCCACTCTCGCTTACGGGTGCAGTGGCGACAGAGCATAGGACATATGTTGGTTAGTACCATCAGTACTCGGTCCTCATAGCGATGAATCAGTCCTGGAACTGCCGAGTCTTTTTTTTCTGCCAGCGGATCTTCCTGGCCTATTGTTCCCAGAGTGATTTCTAAAATGGAAGGTACTGCCTGTTTTCTTATCGGGTCATCAGGATCCTCCAGGTTAATTAGAGACAGGTAGTAGGGGGTTATAGACAGAGGATAACGTGCAATTACCAGATTGAGCTGTGCCTGATCTTCAGTTGATAAAGGAATAAATTTAGCTAATTGAGCTACTGTAGTGATTCTATTCCGAAATTGCCACTTCCAGTCATTCCAGAGATAATCAGGTATATGTTTAAAAATTATGTTTCTGGTAGTGACCACCTGGCCTGGAGGCTCTTCTTCAGGATGTGTAGCAGCATTATGTTGGCCAGGAGGTTCCTTATCGGCCTCATTAACACTGTTAAACTCACTAAGGCGTTTCTCTGATTTGGATATCGATTGACGTCTAGTATCTAATGATACTTTCAATTTTTATTACGGGATTCTCTATATCAATTGTTAGTGAGCTAACTCTCGTTCCTTTTTAATTTCGGCGCTGACAATATACCAAACAACTACAATTGTCAAGCCTTTTCACAATAGAAATCATAAAATATTTATATTTTGTCAGGCGCGGCTTTTTATCTTCCCGAACATGTCCATAAATATCGGGTCGCGATGCACAAAATTGGCGATGCGGATGAGATGGCGGGAGTTATCCGAAGCCCAGGTCAGCTTTTCAGTCAGCACGGGGCTGTGTACCAGCTCGGTAGGAATCCATTCAGGATTAATAAGATAGGCTATTGCCGAGGCATCCCATATCTCCTTTGACCAGGCGGAACGCTCCTCCAGCAGCTTTGTGAATATGCCTACCAGATAGTCACCGATGGCGTTGTATCCTCCCAGCCGGGCTTCCAGTTCTGTCGCTGTGCTCAGCATGTGCGAGGCGACGCCTATGCAGGGGATAAGCACCAGCGGAACGCCACAATCGAGGATTAGCCTTGCTGCAATCGGGTCCTGTTTCAAATTGAAGTCCTCTACGGTTGGCCAGTGCAGTGGTTGTCCACCGAGCCATATTACCACCAGCTTTCTGATTACCTCCGGCTCCAGTAGAATAGCAGAAGCAACATTGGTGAGTGCGCCGATGGCGACCACGTAAAGCGGGTCACCGTCCTGCTGCATAGCTCTGCTTACCAGGTCGAGCGCCGCTTCACTGCGGCGGGGATGTTCAAGGTCACCAAGAAAACTCTCAGAGCCCCTGTGGACCAGTCCTTCGGGGGAAGTGTTGATTCTCGATAGCACCCTCAGGATTTCCTGGTAGCTCTTCTCCATACCATCACCGGCTCCTTTCGACCGTTTGTTGTGGAAGGGAGCGGCGTAGATTGCCTGGACATTGAGCCGCTCAGGGGAGAGCAATGCATAGACGATGGCGAACTGGTCATCTATCTCGTTATAGGTATCAGTATCCAGCACCATATACACTTTCCCTGCTGGTGTATTTAACCTTTCCAGGCGTGTGGCATCGCTTATAACAGGAAACTGCATAGCTATTCCTTCAGTTAATTAAGATACCGGTGGACGTTTATTAGCCCATGGGCGGGCCTTCTCAAAAGCAGCGGCGGCGCGCATTACCGTAATATCGTCCTCCAATGGTCCCACTATCTGCATTCCTAATGGCAGTCCATCCGAGCTGAAGCCGCATGGCACCGAGGCTGCCGGACTGCCGGTGAGATTGAAGATACAGGTAAAGGGAGTGAAGGCCCAGTCGAAAAAACCGCGCCCCAGCGAGCGGTCCTTGCTTCCCACCGGGAAGGCCGGGACAGCGGTAGTGGGAGTAAGCAGCAGGTCATATTTCTGGAAGAAGTCGCGGTATGCCCAGCGAATCTTCTCTACGTGTACCCATGCCTTCGCTAGCTCTATGCCGCTCACGCTGCGGCCCGTCTCGAACTGAAGCTTATTGTAAGGCATAATATCGTCAGCATGCTCGTCAAGCAGAAATCCCAGTGGTATTGAGTTACGTGTGGCGATGGTGGCATCAAAGGTCATGAACGGCATTCCCGTATCTGGTACTGCCTGCTCCACGTAGTGTCCCATATCCTCGAAGACGTGGGCGGCAGACTCAACCGCTGCGCTCACCTCAGGGTCAACCTTTACATCGAACCCCATGTCGGGAGTCCAGGCAATGCGTAGCTTTTTTAGCTCTTTATTGAGTGCCTTTACAAAATCAGGAGGGTTCGTCCTGATACAGGTGTAGTCCAGCCCATCAGGGCCTGCCAGCACATTCAACATCATTGCGGCGTCACAAACGCTCCATGACAGCGGTCCGAAGGTAAGGGTGTGAGACATCCCCCAGTCGGCATAATCTTTTGGAATGCGCCCGTAGCTGGGCTTCATGCCGAACAGGCCGCAGAAGGAGGCGGGGATTCGTACCGAACCTCCTCCATCGCTGCCGAGCGCCAGAGGACTGATGCCGGCCGCCATGGATGCTGCCGCTCCTCCGCTGGAGCCGCCGGCTGTCCTCTCTGTATTCCATGGATTTCGGCAGTCATCACCCAGCTTGTTACGGGTCTGGATGGCGGTACCGATTTCGGCTGCATTGGTCTTTCCCACGATAATCGCTCCGGACTTCCTGATACGCTGCATGCCGCTGCCTTCGCTTTCAGGAACCCAGTCCTTGTATACCAGAGAACCCATGGTGGTCTTTATTCCTTTGGTGGGAATGAGGTCTTTGATGGATATGGGCAGACCGTGTAATATACCCAGCTCTTTTCTTTCCATTATGTCCTGCTCTGCCTTGCAGGCGGCTGTCATGGCATCTTCCTCCAGCACGGTAAGGTAGGCGTTGAGCCTGGGACTTAGCTGTTTGATTCGGTTGAGAACTACCTGCATAAGCTCAACGGGCGATAGCTCCCGCGACCGTATTAAACGGGCTAATTGGTGGGCGGGAGTAAAGGCAAGCTCTTTTTCAGAAATCCAGGCAGACATAGGCACCTCCTTTTACTGGCTTATAGCTAATCGGACTGGTGCTGTATTCCATCGGGCTGCATACGCGCCAGCGCACCATGATCCGACGTGGACAATTTAGTCTACCTGAGTAAAGATGTCAACATATTTAGCGTAGACGTTTATATTCCATGGTTCAAATATTCATAATAAGAAGTTCTAATTAAACCATTTTTTTGTTTACTTGATTGTTTGGTAGTGATATTATATATGATATCATGAAGGTGGTGGATGGCTCGAGTTGAAAAGCTGGTAGAGCTCTTCTTAAAAGAGCTACCAGAGGTTTTATTTAAGGATGTTGTTGCAATACTGGAGGCATTTGGATATGAAGAACGTCCCTCAAAAAGTAGCCATAGGGTGTTTATCAAGCCGGGTGAGTATCCTATTACTGTGCCCACAATTAAAGGTCGGCGGGTGAAGCGAATTTATGTAAGAAAGATTGTAGAGCGCTTAGGATTGGAGGAATGGTATGAAAAACAACACAAGACATAAAGAACTGGATTTTTATCTGAATCTAAATTATCCGGTTACTATTCGTCCGGACACTGGTGGTGGATTCGTTGCTGAGATTCAGGAACTCCCTGGATGTATGACGCAGGGAGAAACTCTGGAAGAGGTCTTCGAGGCTATCGAAGATGCTAGAAATGGTTGGATTCAAGTGGCTTATGAGAGTAGGCGGGATATCCCTTTACCCAGAGATATGGAGGAGTATAGCGGAAGAATCCTGTTAAGAATTCCCAAGAGCCTCCACGGCAGTTTAGTCTACGCCGCTAAACGGGATGGGGTGAGCTTAAATCAATATATCTCCAGCCTGCTGGCATCAGAAGTTCCGAGAGATGTAATGAAAGATAATCTGGCTGCCAGTATATCGAAATGATAGCCTTTAGTTGCTATTATTGAGTTTGCGAATGATTGGGTAAAGATGAATTTCAAATGAAGACCAATGATAGTGCCAAAGCGTTTAACACTTATATTCATGCCATTGAGGAAGAACTGGCATTGGGTAATGCCACCGAGCATACTCATCGCCCAGCGCTTAAAACACTGATCGAAGCATTAGGCGATGGCATAGTGGCTACTAACGAGCCTCGACGCGTAGAGTGTGGTGCCCCTGACTTCGTCATCACCAGAGCTTCAACAACCATCGGCTATGTTGAAGCCAAAGATGTAGCTAAAAGTCTGGATGAGGCCGAGCATTCTGAACAACTCCAGCGCTATCGAGGTTCTCTTACCAACCTAATCCTGACCGATTACCTTGAGTTTCGCTGGTATGTGGATGGTGAACGGCGTCTCTCTGCCTGTCTGGGCACGCCAACCAGGGAAGGCATGGTAAAGCGTGACAAAGCAGGAATAGAGGCGGTTACCTGGCTCTTTGATGATTTTCTCTCACATCAGGCTGCGCCTGTAGGCACACCCAGGGAATTAGCACAGCGTATGGCTCGTCTGACGCACATGATTCGAGACCTGATAATTGCTGCTTTTACCAAAGAGCCTGATAGTGGTTCACTCCATGCTCAATTCACAGCATTTAAGGATAACCTTATTCCTGACCTCTCTGCTGAGCAATTTGCTGACATGTATGCTCAGACCATCGCCTATGGACTATTTGCTGCTCGTTGCATATCAAGCAATGGCGCTTCTTTTACCCGCCTTGAGGCTGCTCAGAATCTGCCCAGGACAAACCCTTTCCTGAGAAAGTTGTTCCAATATATCGCAGGTTATGACCTCGATGACCGCATCGCCTGGTTGGTAAATGACCTGGCGCAGTTACTTGCCCAGGCTGACATGGAAGCAATCCTCAAGGATTTTGGCAAGCGAACTGCCAGGGAGGACCCTGTGCTGCATTTCTACGAGACTTTTCTTGCTGCCTATGACTACAAATTGAGGAAGAGCCGTGGTGTTTACTACACCCCTGAGCCAGTGGTTTCATATATTGTACGTTCCATTGATCATCTGCTGAAAACCCGCTTCAACAGGCATCAAGGGCTGGCGGATGATAATACCTTTATATTAGATCCAGCGGTAGGCACTGCTACATTTCTCTACATGGTGATAAATGAAACTAACGATTCCCTGGTGGCATTGGGGCAAGGGGGGCTCTGGAACGATTACGTAGCTGAAAAGCTCCTGCCTCGTATTTTTGGTTTCGAGCTTCTTATGGCTCCCTATGCCATGGCTCATCTCAAGTTGGGACTACTACTAAAGGAGACGGGCTATCAATTTGAAAAGGAACAGCGGCTGGGAGTTTACCTGACCAACACCCTGGAGGAGGCAGTTAAGCACTCAGAAGCCATATTTGCAAACTGGATAACCGATGAAGCCAACGCCGCCGCTGAGATTAAGAAGGATAAGCCCATCATGGTGGTGCTGGGTAATCCGCCATACTCTGGGCACTCGGCGAATAAGGGAGAATGGGCCAGAGAGTTGGTGGAAATATATAAGAAAGATTGTCCTGAACTCTACAAACCAGCACAGGCGAAATGGTTACAGGACGACTATGTTAAGTTCATCCGCTTCGGCCAGTGGCGTATAGATCGAACAGGGCAGGGAATCTTAGGCTTCATCACTAACCACGCCTATCTGGATAATCCCACTTTCAGGGGTATGCGACAATCATTAATGAATACCTTCAGCGACATTTATATTCTCGACCTTCATGGTAATACAAAGAAACGTGAATCTATACCGGACGGTGGTAAGGATGAAAATGTATTTGATATTCAGCAGGGTGTGTCTATTGCCTTGTTTGTTAAAGAACCAGGAAAGACTGGACAGGCAACCGTTCACTATGCTGACTTGTGGGGACTACGAGGCGATTGGCCCAATCCACAGCAGGGGACAAAATACTACGCACTCGCCGAGTTGGATATTGCTTCAACAGATTGGTTAGAGCTCCAGCCAAACAGTCCTTTTTATTTCTTTGTGCCTAAAAATGAGGATTTCCGACTCGAATATGAGCGACTTTGGAAGCTCCCTGACATTATGGACCAAAATGGCGATCCTGCACCTGGTATCGTAACAACTCATGATGAGTTTGCAATCTCTTGGAACGCTGATGAAGCTAAAAATAAAGTAAACCGCCTTATAGAGACTAATTCCGAAGATGAGGCACGAGATTTGTTTCGCCTATGTAGCCAAATGCAGTGGAACTATGAACGTGCCAAGCGCGAGCTATTAACAAATGAATGGGAAAAAGAGATAAAACCAATACTATATCGCCCGTTTGATATTCGGTGGACTGTATATGATTCGAATGTCGCCGTACATCGCCGTGAACGTGTCATGCGCCACATGCTGGCCGGAGAGAACTTAGGATTTTGCACAAATAAGGAAGTCAACGGTGATTTCCATCATGTCCTATGTAGTCGCGACCTAATTAATGACTGCACGGTATCTCTGCAAACCAAAGAGAGAACGTATTTGTTTCCTATCTATCTCTATTCCACCAAACGGGAGGTTGCCAGTGGTCTTTATAAGGCGGAGGAACGCCGCCCTAACCTGAACCCTGAATTTATTAAAGCTTTCTCGGAGAAGCTGGGACTGGCATTCGTCGAAGATGTCAAAGGTGACCTTGAAGTGACTTTTGGCCCTGAAGATATCTTTAACTATAGCTATGCTGTTTTTCACTCGCCCACTTACCGCACACGCTATGCCGAGTTCCTAAAGATAGATTTTCCTCGCCTTCCCTTAACCTCGGATAGGGAGTTATTCAAAGCGTTGGTAACCAAAGGCGCAGAACTTGTGTCCTTGCACCTTATGGAATCAGCCATGCCCAAGGATGCTATTATCAAATATCCTGTCACAGGCTCGAATGTAGTTGATAAAGTTCGCTATGATGAAGCCAATAAACGAGTCTATATTAACAAAAACCAGTATTTTGAAGGCGTTTCTCCAGAGATATGGAATTTTCATGTCGGTGGCTATCAGGTTTGCCAGAAGTGGCTTAAGGACAGGAAAGGTAGAACCTTGAGCTATGATGAGCTGACCCATTATCAGCGGATAATAGTAGCTCTTAAAGAAACCATCCGCCTGATGGGGGAGATAGACGCTCTGATTCCAAACTGGCCGATTGAATAGATTAACTTTGGCATATGGAGAAATTATCATGGATGAAAAGCATAGCAAAAAACAAATAGGGACACTTATTATAAAAAATGAGCCTGATTTACTCCTCTGGGGAAGAATCCAAGAATTGGCAAGAGGGTCTGAACCAGAGAAAATGGAGGCAGTTACGCTTATATGTGGCAATTACTCAGTTGTTCCAGGGGAGGCAGACGAACTCCTTAAAGAAACAGCTCTTCCGAGCAGCCCAGTAGATGTTCGGCGGAAGGTAGCTGCAGAGCTTGTGAACAAACCAGGGATTCCCTTGGA
>CAYVML010000024.1:0-251 GCA_964452475.1 uncultured Dehalococcoidales bacterium | reverse complement strand
TCTACTACAAACGCTTAGCAAGGATGAAGACCAAGAAATAGCCGGAATAATTGAACCTTTGTTAAAACCTTTTGAGGCAATAGGTAAATCATTCATAGCTTTACAAGAGTCGCTCAGGAGTTCTGTTGATAAGGTAAATGCCACCTTATCCAATTTGATACCCAAGAGTCTCCTTGAAGGTATCGTTGCCAAGCAACTTGAAGTCTCGATACCAAAGGGTATCTTTGAAGACATAGGGCAGCTTAATGCCA
>CAYVML010000023.1:0-12826 GCA_964452475.1 uncultured Dehalococcoidales bacterium | reverse complement strand
GGCAAAATCAGACTCACCAATGTTTGTGGCGCCTATTCTGGGCGCAGCGGTTGATTTCGTATCGGGTCGGGGGCTGGGTGGGGAATTCTGGCCGGTAACTACTATTGCGGCTGTAGTTGCACTGCTTATTCTGCTTACACCGCTGAAAAATAAAGCTATTTATACGGCTGGCTAAAAGCACTACTATACCTTTTATAAAAAAGTCCGGCAGTAAATTGACTCCAGTCATTTCTGGAGGAAACTTACAATATTTACTGAATATTCATTTTGTCTTAATATTTGGAGTGTAAGATTATACTGGTTGAGAACAGCCAGTATACAAATCAGTCCAGGTTGAAAGGAGTAGCACATTGTCGAGACGACTTGTCATTCTATATATATTACTGGCAGTAGGTATCCTTATGGTCACTGTCGGTTTAATACAGCTATTATCTTAACAAGCTGGAGAATTAAGTGTTTTTTAAAATAGTTAATCTAATTCTTAACCGGATTTTAATATTTGGCTGATAAACTGAGAACAGAAACCAAAATAGAAAGGAGGTTGAATAGAAATGAGAAAACGTAAGAAGTTAATTATTGGGGCGGTGATGGCAGCTGTTCTGCTCATTGGAAGTGTTGTTGGGGTAGCCCTCGCTGGTGATAACAATAGTAACCCTCAATCCCCAGCGGGAATTCAAGAGAGACTCGCTGAAAAACTTGGCATTACTGTAGAGGAGTTGCAGGCTAAAATAGACGAGGTCCGCGCAGAACTACCGCAGAGAGACTTCGAGGGTTTACAGTACAGACGAGGACCTGCCGGTAGATTTGGAAGTATCTTTGAGGATCTTGATGAAGAAACTAAGGCTGCCCTGAAAGATGACCTGGCTCAGGCCAGAGAAGAGATGCAGGTTAAAGTAGCTGAGATATTTGAAAGTTATGGAATCGATACTGACGCACTGAAAGCTGAATGCGCCGAGAATGCTGGCAATAGACTGTCTTTCCGGCGTGGTTTTATGTGTCCCCGTGGAATGGGTGGAAGATGTGGCTTTGGTGTGCCAACTCCCCCGGTAGAGTAAAAAAGTCGAATAGAAAGATTATTGATACCCTTTCACAGCAGAGAGGGGGGAATATCCCCCCTCTCTTTTCCTTTTAAAACTGGAGATGGCCGGGAAATCTTTATATTTTTGGGGGCTAAGTTCAGCCCTTATATAAATAACAAGTATAGTTGATTATAATAAACTACAGTTGTATTATAATGTACAGCGAATCTTGAATAGAAAGAGCATATCAGCGGCGGATGTTGAAATCACTATCTGGTAATTTAAAAACTGCCTTACTGTTTAGCTGCATATCGTTGATTTGCCTTCCCGTTGTTTACCTGGCGCCTAGGGCACCGGTGGTGGCTGGTGAAGGCGTACAGGTGCAGTTCAGGGTCGTTGGCCCTGCCGATGAAGCCACCTTTACGGAAACCGGTGAGTATCAGCTTATCTGGTCAGGAGATATTACTGTTCCCATGGCGAGTAATGTTACTACTATAGCTGGGAACACCTGGCATTTATTCGTGGATAACGAGGGAGGCGACGACCGTTATATCGCTGAATGTGTTGCAGGAAGCAGTATAGGGAAACGCTATGATAGAGGTCCTGCAGATGGATTAACAGGAGCTACCAGCGTACTGGCGGCACTTGTAGAAGCCAGCCAGCAGGGCTCTTTCTCCTGCGGCGTGAATGATAACTGGTTTCCGGGAATGGGCCTGTATGTAGGAAGCATAGGCGGGTATACAAATTCAGGTGCTGTTGGCTGGAGCTATCGGGTATGGAATCCAGATGATGTCTATGCCTCCAATTATGCCGCGGACATGTTTCTACTGGGGTATAACTCGACACCCCTCAGTTTGCCGCATGAGCAGGTGCTCTGGTTCTGGGGTGCTACCGGAAGCTGCCATCCATTAAGAATTACCCTGAGCAATACCACTGTGCAGGCTGGAGAGGAGTTTACTGCCACTGTGGAGTATTACCAGGAATATGGCTGGAGCGGGACGGGGGATTGGAACCTACTTCCGGGGGCAATTATCGAGGTTGCCGGCGAGAGCTTTACTACCGGCGATAACGGGGAGGTAAATATCTACCTGGAAGAGGAGGGGAGCTACAGCATTACAGCCAGTAAGCGCAGGGATGGAGCTTCGTACTATGTCCCCAGCGACGATAGTCTGCAGGTGCATGTTTCCGGGGGAACTGCAGATAACCGCTGGACCGATACCAGTTCAGCAGATTTTAGTGGAGGAGAGCAGACGAGGGTCAGTGTTGCTGGTGACACCGGCGACGTTCGACTGGATAGGGGAGGCACAATAAGCAATAATTACACCCTGTATGCTGCTGTCGATACCCTTGGTGGCGAGTATTTTTATAATGAATTCAGGATTATCAACGGGAGCACATTAAACGTAGCCCCGGGTGAAGAACTCAGGGTACATGCGAACTATATAGAAGTGGATAGCGCCTCGATGATTGATGCTGATGGAGCAGGTTATTCCGGCGGCGCCGGAAGTAACGGAACTGGCAATGATGGATTTGGAGTGGGTGGCGGCTCGGGAGCTGTGAACTGGAATAATTGTGGTGGTGGTGGCGGTGGTGCGGGGTATTGTAAGTATGGAGGAGCCGGATCATATGGCACCACTGAAAACGCTACCGGTGGAGCAGGAGGGTACAGCTATGGTGAGGCCTCTATTACCGGAAGCGACAGCTTTTATATAGGCTCCGGTGGCGGAGCAGGGGCCGGTGATGGTGCCGGTAATAATGGTGGAGCAGGAGGAAACGGTGGTGGGGCAATAGCGCTTGAGAGTATGTCCTTGACCGGTGAAACCAGTATCGTGATTGATGGCACCATTACTGCCAATGGCATGGATGGCGATAATGGCAGCTATGCCGGCTGTGGTGGTGGAGGGGGTGGCAGTGGCGGCACCATACTTATCAAGGGTAAGAAGCTGCAAATTGCCAGTGGTGTATTGAGCGTGGCAGCAGGGGATGGTGGAGATAAGGGTGGTGGTGGAGGCGGCGGCGGTGGAGGAACAGGTGGTTATATTAAGGTTTTCTTCGAAATCTGTGGTGAATCGCAAAATCATGATACCGGCAGGGGATACGGCGGCGATGGTGATCCAAACGATGGTTCTGACGGTCTGGATGGCGCAGGCAGCGAGAAGAAATGGTGGTATGACTACCTAGAGAAAGGGGAAACGTATTCTCCCGTGCTTCCCTATTATGAATCGGGCACCTTTGTTTCCCCTGCTTATGACCTTGGATATGCCGCCAATTTTAATGCCATTCAGTGGAGCACAACACTATTCTCCGGAACAGGGATAAAATTTCAAATAGCTGCCAATAGCAATAATGCTACCTGGGATTTCCTGGGTCCTGATGGAACTACGGGCACATACTACCAGAATAGTAGCACTGATATCTGGAGCGGGCATGACGGTAATCGCTTTGTCAGATATAAAGCATTTTTAGACACCACCCAGCAGGGCAAAACTCCGTTACTGAATAAGGTTAGTATCGGCTATGCTGCAGCTCCTGAAATAATCTCTTTCAGTGTGATAGACCACCCTGATGCCGGAATTAACTTTGGGGACCTTGTTAAAGGCAGCACATACAATCCTGAAAGGGCACAGAACTCCAGTCAGGGAGCGGTTACGCTGGTGGTTGCTGCCGAGACCAATGTTGACTGCAATATTCAAATCAAGGCCAGCGGTGATTTCAGTGACGGAACGGGCAATTTCATTCCGCTGTGCAATGCAAGCTGGGGTGTTAGCAACCAAACTGGCTCAGCCAGTAATATGACTGTTGACTATGTGACTGTGGCAACTTCCGCTGCGGGGCTGGAGGAATCCGTGGATATCTGGCACTGGGTCGGCATTCCTGCCGGACAGGAAGCGGCGATATATGAAACTGACTTTTATTACCATGCAGTGAAACAATGAATGCCGCTGAAGCTGTTTTACGGTTCATAACCATAGTGGTGATGTGAGATATTCATGGAACAGCCATCTGGTGGTGAATGTGAAGCATTTTAATCTTTTAGCTGTATTATCGGTATTATTCTTATCGCTATGGCAGCCGGCGCCGGTTATATCTCAAGGGGAAGCGGTATATAACCTGGCAAGCATTCAGCCGGATAAGCATATAGAAATTGAAGCTGGTGGTCATGGAACTGGCCTGATTTATTTTTATAATGTAGACGGCAACCGTGCCACGCATATTAAGCTTGAAGTAAGCAGTTCCCAGGAAAACTGGCAGCTGGAGATACAGCCTTCACCGCAGCAGACAGTAATTGATACCGCCAGTGGCAGCATCTCACTCATCGAAAACCTCTGCGTCGAGCCATCGGCTTTACAGTCGGATACGAAACAAAGCCTTCCTGTCGGGATGGAATGGGTTGCTGTGCCGAATCGAGGTTATGCCACAGCAAAGGTTGTGTGCCTCACGGTATGGGTGCCTGAATCAGCAAAGGCAGGCTGCAGGGACGAAATTGTGGTCACTGCAGAAGCTACATGGTTAGGGCAGCAGGGGGCGGCAAGCATCAGGCAGACAAGGGACTTCGTATTCTCGGTGGAGCTGTTTCCTGCGGATGCTGGTGTGACTGGGGAAGGGGATGAGGGAGAAAGCGAAGCGATCTTTCCTGTAGAGAAATGGTCGCTTATTACAACCGCGGGGCTCGCTTTTCTGTTGATAATTGGTTTGCTGGCTATTGCAAAATCAACTAAACATGATTAAAATAAAGCATGATTGATTATATCTATATCCATGCCGTAATTTGTATATTAAATATGTGTAATTATTTATATAAAAAGAGGGGAGTACAAGATGTACAGGAGAAGATTAGCAGTGTTGCTGAGTATACTAATGGTAAGTATCATAGCCCTTACTGTTATGGTAACGCCGGCTGTAGCCTATTCTGAATATCCTTTGCAGGCGGATGATGCTGAGATTACCAGTGCCCTGGACTATCTGCGGGGGATACAGGCAGCAGATGGCAGCATAGGCAGCTATAGTGATTCAGCCTGGGCGGTTATGGCAATATCCGCTGCGGATGAGCGCCCTGAAAATTGGCGGGTGGGAGGAGTTTCTGTGGTTGACTACCTGAGGAATAATGCCTCTTTGCTGTCGGGTGAGTTCAATCTCGGTACTGCGTATGCCAGGGTGGTGCTGGCCATCAGGGCTGCAAGCGAGAATCCTTCGGCTTTCAGGCCGGGTGATGCCACTTATGCCCCGGGTGGAGATTATCTATCCAAACTAAAGGAGCTTCATAATGGAGTCCAGTTCACTGACGGATTTGGCGCTGAAGACCTGCTTAATGATGATTTCTGGGGTCTAATGGCTTTAATAGCTGCCAGGGAGCCAGAGAATTCAACGCTGGTCAGCACTACAGTGACCTTTATAAAAGATAACCAGGCGGAAGACGGCGGCTGGTCATGGGGCACTGTAGCAAATCCATGGTACAGTGGTAGTGATGTCGATGATACTGCTTCGGCAATAATGGCTTTAATAGCGGCTGGCGAGAATCCCGGTTCAGCTACTATCTGTGATGCTTTAAGTTATCTGAGCGATGAACAGGATGTATCAGGTGGCTTTTTGTCCTGGGGGGCTGCTAACCTGGGTTCGACAAATGTGGCTGTGGCTGCAATAAACAGTGCCATGCAAAACCCGCAAAGTTCTTACTGGACACCTGGTACGGTAAACCCGGTCGACTATGTTCTGGGATTCCAGGAAACAGAGGGCTCTTTCTTTGACCCCGGCGCCTGGACCCCGGCAAGAGAAAAGAATACAGCCAACGCGATAGTATCTCTGGTAGGTAAATCCTATCCGGTAAGCTACTACTATATTGTATCTGTTGGTGGCAGTGCCTGTTCTATTAGCAGCACAGCCATTATAGTACCCTGGCTAATACCTGGGATAGCTCTTTTCCTTGCCCTGACCATCGCTTTTAAATACCGTGTGCTTAAAAGAACTAGCCACCAGAGCCGTGGCTCTATATGACGAAGATGGCCTGGAATATGAGAAGTGAATAGCTTGAGTAAACGATTTTACATTATCTCTATTACCACGGTTCTTGTTTTGCTCTTCCAGCTGGCAGGACTGGTTTCTTCTACTCTGGCCTATAGCTATCCGTTACAGCCTGATGACACGGAGATAGAGTCTGCACTGGATTTTCTCAGAGAAGCCCAGCAGACTGATGGCAGTATCGATGGTTTTGCTACTTCTGCATGGGCGGTTATGGCTATTGCTGCCGCTGGAGAAGACCCAGGTGACTGGAGAGAATCAGCAGGGAATCCATCGGTTGTTGATTACCTGCGAGATAACTCTGATTTAATTAACGCCAATAAGGCTACAGATTGGGAGCGTGGCATCCTGGCAATAACTGCCGCCGGAGAAGACCCGTATGATTTTGGCGGCATTGACTATGTGTCGGAACTTGAAGACCTCTATGACGGTACTCAGATTGGTTATACGGATACTCTGAACGACGATTTCTGGGGGATTCTGGCGTTTATTTCAGCGGGAGAGGACCCCGATAGCAGCATAATTCAAAATTCAGTTGCTTATATTGAAAGCAATCAGAATGAGGATGGCGGCTGGAGCTGGCTTATTGGCGATGAAAGCGAGGCTGATAATACCGCAGCCGCTATAATGGCCTTGATTGCTGCCAGAGAGAGCGCTGAATCTGAGGCTGTTGTCGATGGGCTGTCTTTCCTCTCGGATATGCAGAACAGCGATGGCGGCTTTCCACGGACGTATCCCGGTGACTCAAATTCGTCCTCGGATTCGTGGGTCATCGGTGCTCTGCTGGCGGCAGATGAAGACCCGACTGATGCGTACTGGACACCCGCGGGTACTAATCCCGTTGACCACCTGATGAGTCTGCAGGATACGGAGGACGGAAGTTTCTGGTGGAAGGAAGGTGATGCATCAACCAGCCGTAGCTGGATGACCGCCTACGCAATACCTGTCTTGCTGGGGGAAACTTACCCGGTAGCGATTTACGAGGCTTCTTCCCCTGAAGAAATAGTCATAGCCTGTACTCCCTCCGGCTTGAATTTTGATGCCATAGAGGGAGAGGATGACCCGGAGGACCAGACTCTGGAAATATGGAATTCAGGCAGCGGGACCCTTGACTGGACAATCAGCGATGATGCCGATTGGCTCTCCGTCAGCCCGTCGAGCGGCAGCTCTGCGGGAGAAAGAGATGAAGTATCCATCTCGGTTGATATTTCCGGCCTGGACGTCGATAGCTACGATGCAACTATATCGATATCTGCCCAGGGTGCAGAAAACAGTCCCAGGCATATTACGGTAAACCTGGACGTTGAAGAGCGCTCAGAGGAGCCGGTTATTGATTACAACAGCTCCAGTTTCAGCTTTGCGGTGGTTCAAGGAGGGGATGCAGCGGAGGAACAAACGTTGAAAATCTGGAATAAAGGAGAAGGTACCCTTGAATGGTCTGTCAGCAGCAACGCCGACTGGCTTTCCCTTAAGCCGGGAAGTGGCAAATCGGGAGGGGAGAAAGATAAGGTTGCTCTCACTGTAGACACTGAAGGTATGGAGGCAGGGGACTATAAAGCCAGCATAACCATTCGTGCTGCTGATGCAACAAATGACCCGGAAAAGGTTACGGTCAGACTGAATATCGACAGCGAACTTAATTTCTGCAGGCTGTCTACCTCTGCCAGCCCTGCGGGTTGTGGCAGCGTTGGAGTAGATATTTCGCAGCCTGACGAGGGCTACCCGGAGGGAACTGAAGTTACCCTGGTAGCTACCCCTGTAACCGGCTACGTGTTCAGTTCCTGGAGCGGTGATATCGATGCCGGCACCAATCCTATTTACATAACGCTTTCCCAGGATACAAATGCAGTTGCTCATTTTGTCCCGTTCGTCAACTCTCAAATGCCGGATACCACCTTATTGGAGGCAGGTCCTGGCATAACGGCTGGATTGGACGGTGCAACTAAACTGGCAATCACAGTTATCCTGGCACTGGTGCTGGCTATTATATTTACCATATATAAAATGAGGAGCAGGGCATATTAAGTCCCTGTTTGGTTAGCCATAGAAAGGCATATTTCCTGCTGCGGAAGCATTGATGTTATATAGAAAAAGTAGATTACTGAATATAACAGTGATAGCCTTTACCGCTGTTGTACTGTCCGTTGTCGGTTCCGGTGGCTGTACCGGCACAACGTTGTCACCGTCACCACTCGATACTGCAGCAGCCAGCGGAGAAGCCAGGATAATAGTAACCCGGAACTTTGGCTGTGAGTTGATGTGTGATGAGCTAATCAGACTCAAGGATGGTACTTCTGCGATGGAGGCACTGGGGCAGGTGGCTGGGATAGAGACATCTTACGGAGGTGGCTTTGTCGATGCTATAAGTGGCGTCTCTTCTCGATATGGCGGGAGTCATTCTGCAAGAGAGGACTGGTTTATCTATCTCAATGGCATTCAGTCCGATGTCGGAGCTCTTGACTATACCCTCTGCCCCGGAGATGTGGAACACTGGGATTTTCGTGATTGGAGCTTCCATCACTTTGTCCCTGGCATTATTGGCGATTTCCCTGAACCGTTTTTACATGGCTATGAAGGCGACATCAGACCGGCACTGGTGGTCTACCAGCATAACCTGCAGGAAGAGGCTGAAAGGGTGGCAGCCCACCTGCTCCAGCTTGGAGCAGCAGAGGTATCCATTACCGATTACACCCGTTTAAACGATGGGGACAAAGAAGCCGGCAATATTATCCTGCTGGGGGACATGGACTTCGAGCCTGTAGCAGAGCTGAATGCTGTTTGGAAAAGACTGGGGTTCTATGCCTGCTTTGAGGAAGCTAAGCTGCAGGTCTTTGATTATAAAGGAAAACTGGCCGCTGAATATGGAGCAGGCAGTGGCTTAATCCAGGCGACACAGAATCCGTGGAATCCTCGAGGAATTGGAGCCTGCGAGAACGTTGTCTGGATGCTCTCCGGTGTCGATGAGGCAGGCGTAAAAAGGGCAGTTGACGCTCTGGTTGGCCATTACAGCGAGCTGCAATATGCCTGTGCTGCGGTGATGGCAGCTGGGGAAATATCTAAAATTCCTGCTATCGAGGTATTAAACTGAGGATAGCTCACATATCATTATGCTGAACTTAAAATATCAGCCTAAGGAAACTACCATTCATCGACTGAACTCTCTCTGTCTCTTTCTGTGGGTATTGAATGTTGTCATCTTTGCCATGATTTTAAATCACCCCCTGCACCTGCTCTGTCTTTTCCTGTGCACTATCCCGTTAGTTGTAGTGGCGAAGGTGCACTGGGAATGGCTTTCTTTTATGAAATACGCCGTCTATCTCTGTATAGTGATAATCGTCATCAACGCCCTGGTAAGCAATCAGGGAGCCCATGTGCTGCTCGAGATACCGCTGAGAATTCCGGTGCTTGGCAGGCCGGTAGTCACTCTGGAGGCGATATTCTTCGGCGTGGCCATGTCTCTGAGGCTGATAGCCATAATCTCCGCTTTTACCATACTCACACTGGTGGTTCACCCCGATGATCTGATGCAGGCAATGATGAAATTAAAGCTGCCTTATAAGTCGGTGCTGGTAACATCTCTTTGCAGCCGGTTTATTCCTTCGCTTATTGATGATGTCGATTGTATTACAGATGTGCAGCGCTCCAGAGGACTGGAGATGGATAAAGGGCGTTTGCTGTTGAAAATCAAGCGCCGCTTCTCGATTCTGATACCACTGCTTTCCAATTCACTCGATAAAGCGGTTCAGGTATCCGAAGCAATGGAGGCAAGGGCATTTGGAACAGGGGAAGGCAGGACCTTCTTTAAGGAGCTGACCATGAGCAGGGTGGATGTGTCCATGCTGGCGCTGGGATTTGCCACCTTCATTTTTGGGATGCTGCTGTTTTATTGGGGATACGGCGATTACAGCTATTATCCGCAGCTTTCAGCCATAGAGATAAACGCTCCCGGCTTGTTTCGCCTGGCGGGCTTGATGATTCTCTTCCTGTCGATTGTGCCGCTGGCGTTTATCAAAAGGCGGCTTGATTTTGATTAACATAAGAAGGCTCAGCTTCATTTACAGCGACACGGCGAAGCCGGCCCTGCGAAATATAAACATGTCTGTCGATGATGGAGAGTTTATACTGGTGACCGGAGCATCCGGCGGAGGAAAATCAAGCCTCTGTCGTTGTCTGAATGGACTGATCCCGCATTTTTACGGTGGAAAGATCAGCGGCGAGATCACGGTACAGGACTTGAATCCCCTGAAGCATTCTACCAGGGAGATGGCTACCAGGGTAGGCATGGTATTTCAGGACCCGGAGAACCAGCTGCTGACTTTTGATACGGAGCGGGAGATTGCTTTCGGTCTTGAGAACCTTGCTTTTCCGAGAATGCTTATTGTGAAGAGGATGGAGGAGTCGTTAGATGCTCTTGGTCTTGCAGCCATACGCCACCGGTCACTTCAAAAACTTTCAGGCGGCGAAAAACAGAAAGTAGCTATTGCCTCTGTGCTGGCCCTTCATCCGAAGGTATTAATTCTGGATGAACCGACCTCTGAGCTCGATCCCAAGGGAGCTGAGGATGTTCTCGCTACCGTGGGAAGATTGAATGAAGACCTGGGAATCACGGTAATACTCGTTGAACATCGACTGGAAAGAGTGGTTCATCTGGTAGACAGGATGGTGGTTCTTAATGACGGAGAGGTTGTGGCGGATGATACGCCCAGGAAAGTCATGGGCAGCAGTCAGGCTTCTGCTCTGGGTATAGGTCTGCCACCGATAGTAAAGCTATTTCATGGGATACAAGCTAAAGGTGGAAACATCGGCGAGGTTCCGCTGACTGTTAAAGAGGGCAGGTACATGTTCGCTCCCCTTTTCAAGGGTCTGAAGAACCATGCGCCTCAGGCTGAAGCGACATCCATAGGAAAGCCAGTCGTTACGGTCAGGAAACTGAGCCATACCTATCCCAACCAGCTTGTTGCCCTGAAGGAGGTAAGCCTTAGCTTCTGTGAGAAGGAGTTTGTTGCCATTATGGGCAGGAATGCCTCGGGGAAGACGACGCTGGTCAAGCATATTAACGGGCTGCTGAAGCCGACCAGGGGGACCGTAACGGTAAATGGCATCGATACCGGAAAGGCAACCATTGCCGAGCTGGCGCGAACTATCGGCTTTGTTTTTCAGAACCCGAACGACCATCTCTTTGCCGATACTGTTGAGGAAGAAGTTACTTTTACCTTAAAGAGCCTGGGCTTTCCCGAAGCGGAGATAATCCGTCGAACCGGTGAGGTACTGGAACAGTTCAATCTTACGCAATACCGGCATAGCTATCCCCGCTCTCTAAGTGGTGGGGAGAGGCAGCGAGTTGCACTGGCTTCGGTGGTTGCCGCCAGTCCCGGGGTGCTTATACTCGATGAGCCTACACGTGGAATGGAGTTCAAATTGAAAAGCATGCTCATGGAATTCCTGGAAAGCTACCGGGACAGAGGCAATGTTGTTATTCTGGTCACTCACGATGTGGAGACGGTTGCTGAACATGCTGACAGGGTGGTTTTGCTGAGTGAAGGGCGTGTTGTGGTAGATGGCAGCAGGCGGCAGGTGCTGTCGAGGGCACTGCTTTTTTCGCCCCAGATAAACCGTCTGGTCCAGGCCTTCGAGAAGGATGACGTTCCCGGGGACATATTAACTGCCGGTGAAGCTTTAGCGATGTTGAGATGAAGAGAAGGCTTGTTTTCGTGGTGCTGATAGCTGGAATCTGTGCAGCCTCTTTTATCCTTCCCGTATTTCCATCGTCTCCGCTTAGCGGTTTTACAAACTGGGGCTTGATAGCGACGATACTGGTTGTCCTGGTCATACTGGCTTTTATGTCCGAATTCAGTACAGCAAAGGTAGGCTCCCGGGAAATTGCGGTAATCGCCATGCTGAGTGCGGTATCAGTAGTATCGCGGATACCTTTTGCGGCGGTGCCCAGCGTACAGCCGTGTACCTATTTAATAGCTTGCTCGGGATATGTTTTTGGTCCGATAGCAGGCTTCATGGTGGGGGCTATGACAGCGCTTGTCTCCAATTTCTTCCTGGGGCAGGGGCCATGGACGCCATATCAGATGATTGCCTGGGGACTGGTGGGAATCACTGCCACCGGTCTTCGCCACTTCGGTTTAAAAAGGCAATGGCTGATAGTCTTCGGCATAGTCTGGGGATATCTTTTTGGATGGATAACCAATACATGGTTTTGGGTTTCTTTTATTTATCCGCTTACCTTGAGAACCTGGCTTGTAGCCCAGCTTAACAGCGTGTGGTTCGATACCCTGCATGCAGCCAGCAATGCTGTGTTACTGGGATTCCTGGGCATGAAAACTATCGCCATACTGGAACGCTACAAAAAGCACTTTAGCTGGGTTTACTCTCCGGCCGATGACCTCAACTAAGTTCGACAGGTAAATTGGCTATAGAAAGAAGCTGTCTTTATCGTATCTAACATTGTTATTAACTGAATATTTTGGGGACAAGTTAACTAACTATCAGGTAGAGGTTATATATTAGGTATTGACATTATATACCTAAGAGGTATATAATCAACAAGCGATGATAAATATTTATAAATGTAGTCGTTGTAAACACGAATGGCCTAGTAGGCAAGAGCGTACTCCGAAAGTATGCCCTAGGTGTAAATCTCCCTATTGGAACAAGCCAAAATGGAAAGGCCTTAAAAAATGATAATATGTAACGATACTATAATAAGATAAAGAAGAATTGATGCTTCTTATTCATTTATTATTAATTATCAAATTATAACGAATTAATCTTATAGGAGG
>CAYVML010000022.1:7632-13312 GCA_964452475.1 uncultured Dehalococcoidales bacterium | reverse complement strand
GGTTCACGGTGTACAATTCTTCCAGGTTCGATAGATTCACGCATGTTTGATGGAACACTTGACCTTTCTAAACCAACTATAGTACCACCATACTCCTTATCTATATTTCTATCGAATCTTTGTTGCATGACAGATATCCCACTAATTGTTGTCACATTTAATAAACTTCGCAAACTATCAGTATGGTGAGCAAGACCTAAAGTAATCCCTGGCTTATCCTTATTAAATATATTCCCCATCACTCCTGCATCCCTTGATAGCCCTCCCGCTTTTGGCATGTCTAGTGTACCGAAAATGACACCAACCACCTCGTTGCTATTGGGTAGAATTAATGGAGCCCCATAAATTCCATATAGCATAGGGATATCAATTTCATATGCATGTGTTTGTACGAACCCAGGCTCGCCATAATAAAATATTCGAGTAATAGAACCATGCAGAAATCTGAGGTTAAGTGAAGAAGGAGATATTTTCCTACTATTATTTAGCTCTAGAGAAGGTGAATACCCATAAGTGATTAGTTTATCACCAGGTAAAGCCTCTTTGTCATAGAGCCTGAGGCAATGATTAGTTCCTATATCTACTTTCGATACAGCAAGATCCAGTCCATCAGGATGTTGTTCAATGTCTATAAGAAAATGTATGGTATACCCAGAACCTGTTTTCACCAATACAGCATATTTTTGTTCATCACCAAGGTTATCACCTACTATGCTCCAGCAAGTCACTAAAGTATTAGGGGCTATCATGAAACCCGTGCCACGATACGAAACAGCTTTTATTTCATAAGATTCTGTTACTGTAATAATAGGTAAGATATTATGTAATAGTTCACCTTCAGTTAACATATCATCTACCTCCAACAGAACCCTGGATTTACCAAACCTTATCCTTTCCTGTAATTTAAGAGTAAAAAAATCTACACTTCAATCAATATTGTTATCAGATAGTCTCATTCTAGACTAATATTCTTTTGCCTACAAGAAGCGGTAAATATATTATATGATTGTAATATATTAAAGTATTGGGCTCCAAGTGGAATAGAAATGATATTTCTCCAGATCTAAGTTCAGAAGATAAAGAAATAATATATGTGTCACATATCCATATTTATGGAATAAATGTCACTGACCATAGTGATTAGAAAATACTATATTTGTAATGGAGCTAAGGTTACAATAGGTAGAACTTTTGAACTAGCTTTTAGCCTAACTATTTAACCCCATACGACCACAGATGCTAATTGTAACAACAGAACACTCTACTTACAAACGAAAGAGGTAGTGCTGCTGAAGAAATTATAATTCTTAGTACATGGCGGAGCAGATGGCTTTCGCAGTACGGCGGACAAAATCAAGTACAGCGGTTTCCTATTTCTATGCTAGGTATACCATCAGGTGTTATTACATTCAAACAGTACTTTTCTATAAACTCTTAATATCCACTTTCAAAGCTAATGTAATTTCTGGTGGTAACCATTATCAAACAGTTTAACGACAAATTAACGCCTAATTGCTAGCTTTGGAATATACGTAGGCTACTGTCTATATTAAAGAAGAATTTCCTGGTAATGTGCCTGTATAATTGCGTTAATATACCGTAGAGATTTAGGTACCCTCCCTATGCCTAACTTGTAAAAATGTGCGTGTTACTGTCGATGCGCTTATATGCTTATAAGCTCTAGAGATTTAACAGGCATACCCCTCTAGTCGTGTATTTTACCTATAAAACTATGGAGTGAGGTTGGCTACAAGAGATTATTGGTTGACCAAATCCAAGAGGTATACCCTCTCTTGTTACTTAGATTGATGTCCATATTTTATTTGAATTCTAATACGGCTATATCTATAATTTGGAATCAACTTCTTCGCTGGTTGAAGGAGAATAAAAATGGAAGAAATGTGGTTAGTATTTTACTGGTCAGGGCCTATCGGGCTTGGTATTGGACTTGCTCTTATAGGGGTTTTTATATTATTACTTGCAAAAGCTGACGAAATTAGCAACCGTGCTAAAGCATTCAAAAAGGAAAAAGGGCTGGAGAGGAAAAGAAATTAACATAACCTTGTTTTTAAGATTCGTTACTGCTTTGACATTAGCTTAATGAATGGTGCAACTACTAGGGGCAGGTCAATGAACAGGAATTTGAATTCATCTAATTCAATCTGGTTAAGCCCATGGGTATTCTTTAGTTTTGCACTTGGCTTTAGTTGGCTTGTCTGGTTCTCTATGTTCTTTACCGGAGTAGAAGCAGAGACACTACTGGGCCGCATTCTTGGTCTACTTGGCTTACTGCTCGGACCATCCCTTACCGGTATTATCCTCGCGCACGTCACATGCGGTAAAGAAGGCAGGCGTGATTACTGGCGGCGTGTCATTGACGTTAAAAGAATCAATGTCAAGTGGTGGTTTGTTATCCTTTTTTTCGTGCCTGTCCTCTATGTAATCTCCTGGCTAGTTGATATTCTGTTTGGCGGAAGCGGAGGAACCTGGGGGGATGCTGCTCAGGAAATTGCGGCTAACCCAGTATCGATTATTCTGTTTATACTTTTCACCTTATTCCTCGGTCCGTTGGAAGAGTTTGGCTGGCGAGGTTACGGTCTGGACCGCTTGCAAGAAAGATGGAACGCGCTTACTTCGAGTTTAATACTAGGCGCTATGTGGTCAATATGGCACTTACCCCTATTCTTTTTTGAGGGTACCTATCAAAATAGTCTTGGGGTAGGAACCCCAGCATTCTGGCAGTTCTTACTCGGTATCATCCCCTTAGCTTTTATATTCACGTGGATTTTCAATAACACACACCGTAGTACACTTGCAGCAATACTGTTTCACTTTATGATCAATTTCACTGGCGATATGTTCGCTTTATCCGAGCGAGGAGAACTTATTTCGACTATACTGTGGGCGGTTGTAGCTGTTTTGGTGACAGTGATATGGGGTGCAAAATCATTTACTCACAGCGGTGAGTTACCTTCTCAATAATCCCAAGGCCACGTATCCGGGAAGATAAACAACAGTATGGAATTTATTAACACGAGTTGATTGCAAAGTCTATCTTTAACTATAATATAAGAAGTGGTATTCCAAACAGGCCAGTATCAATAGAAAAGAGAGTATTTCTACTCCCCTTCAATTTGACCTCTTAATACCTTTATCAAAGTATCACTGCACGAATAGTTGAGAATCGCCTTCCCGTAGTTGGTTGCTTGACTACCGAGCGTCTCTCAACATTGCCCAGTTAGTCAGGCTAGTGCCAGGAACACTAGATTCTTCGATCACTTTGAAACCGAAGTGCTCATACAGCCGGACGTTTTGTGTTTCGAGCGTCTCAAGATAGCATGGCAGATTTTCTTCATCTATTCTTGATAGCATCGGCCTAAGCAGCTTGCTTGCACAGCCTCTTCCCTGAAACTGAGGGTCTACACCGATGGCTTGTAGAAACCAGTGCTTGAAAGGGGCCAATCGACCGTGCACTTCGTCTATATAGTTGCCAAGACCCCTCATTCTACCCCCTCCATATCTTCCAAAGCCGAAAATCTCAGAAAGTGGAACAGAGCGCAAAAGTCTCCCTAGTGTAACGGGGTAATTGTCGGATGGTAGCCAAACGGCGATTCCCTGCAAATCTTGAGATGTGGCATATACTTCACCATACCGGATGCCATTGAAGACAGACAAAGAGAAAAAGTAGGGCGCTATCCTTTCCCGCTCCGCTTCGTCAGGGAAGTAATATTCGAGAGGTGGGTGATTCCAGAATGCTCGAATCAGTACTTCGACAGCAGATATTGCATTGGACTTATTTAGTCGAATTAAACCTTTAATATCATTGCTCATAGTAATAGTATATAGAACTCAGAGTTCTCAAAAGCGCTTTTCAAGCAAGTATTCCCCCTGTTGTACAAAATGGATAATTGTGAAATGGGAAGCCGCTACAGGTTTGGCCTTGAGGGACGATACCAGTTGAACCCATCAGCCGTATCTTCAAATAGTGTCCCGCCTCCGAGTTGCCTAACCTTCCAGGCTACCATAAGGTCCCCAGTTGAGCCAGCTACATTCGTTGCCATCGCCGTCAGTGCTATTAGTGCGCCGCCACCATCACGGATCAGAATGCCCGTTAGCAGGAAGATCGGCGTAAGTACTAGAAACGGGGCGAGGCCGACCAGAAGGTAGTGGTTTCTGGAAAGAAAAGGTCCTGTGGCGCTTGCGTAGAGCGCCACAGGAAAGAACCTTCCGATGCGCTTGACACCGAAACGGGGCTTTCCGCCAAAAATCAGGAACACCAGCCCATGGATGCCCTCGTGCAGAATAACGACCGTAGCGATAATAGCCAAGAAGATTGGGAAAGCGAGAACAACAGAGATGTGAAAATCGGTCGACCCTTGCAGTATTCCTCTGGCAATAAGTCCCAGAATGATGGTCAGTCCGAAAACAATAACCGCGCCAGCTGCCAAGACAACCAGGGCCCATCCTTTAAAGTTTATCTGCCAATGACCGGCAACTTCATAATTATGCAGAGCCTCATGACTGGTTATTGCTGTTCTGTTAGACATATCATTTGCCTCCTTGTGAATTTCTCTCTTTGTCTTGTATCAGTTGATAGTAGTGACTATTCTTTCCCTACTCAATCGTCCGGTCAGGTAGGCGGTAACTGCCAGTAATAGTGCTGAAATACCAAACAAAATGCCCACCTGTATCCAAGAGATTATAAAGCTGCCACCCATTACATATCCTGCGCCATAAAGCCCTGCAAATAATGGCGCAAAAATCACGAAATTCAGGATTCTACTTTCACGTATACCAAGACGTAATTGAACAAATCCCAGTAGCCCGGCGAAGGCAGCAACAAGAGTTGGTACCACAATTAAAACATGGACGAGGATAGCAGTAGCTGGTAGTAGAAGGGTACTTGATAATATACTCGGAACTACTATAATTAACAACGCCACAAGCAGGGATAACGAGTAAGCGGTAGCAGTTACTCCCAGCACTTTACCGAACCATAATTGTCTCAGGTTTATAGGTGTACACATCAGGGTTTCTATAACTCTGTCTATCTTTTCTCGTAGAAAGACTTGACCTGTCGACATATAGGCGATGAACATACCTAGCATCGTTGAGATGTAAAAAACCGAGCTATCCAGGGATAGAACAGATCCGGAATCCCCCCCCCTAATAACAGTCAGTGAACTCAGAAGACTGAAGAAGAGGACAAAAGCCAAACCTGTGAAAATCGTGCTTTTGGTTCTCAAGACTTCCCTGATTTCTTTTTTGGCAACCACGAGTATTTTATGCATTTCTTTCCTCCTGCCATACAATCTCCAAGTAGATATTTTCAAGCGACTTGCTTTCCCGTTTGATTTCTTCCACTTTCACGCATTTTTCCATCAAGAAGCTCAAGAGCGTTGAAGACATCTCCTTCTTAGTTAAAGTAGCAGCTATTCCGTCATTGTGTCGCTCACAATCAGATACATAGTCGAGAGAACTCATCAGGTCCAGGGCATTCTTAGCTTCTTTATTATCAGAAAAAGCTATTTCAACTACTGGATTAGTGTACCGGCTCCTAAGATTATCTATGGTGTCACAGGCTTTTATTTCTCCCCTTTGAAGTATGGCTATTTTGGAGCATATCCTCTGGACTTCGTCCAGATCGTGGGAGTTCAGGAAAATGGTTATTCTTTCTTCA
>CAYVML010000022.1:0-7622 GCA_964452475.1 uncultured Dehalococcoidales bacterium | reverse complement strand
ATAGATGTAGTATAAGGTCTCTGACCATCTTCTGAGCTTCCGGGTCAAGCCCGGCTGACGGCTCGTCTAAGAAGAGAACGCTAGGTTCATGAATTATTGCTCGCGCCAGTGCCAGTTTACGCTTCATTCCTTTAGAAAAGCTGCCAACCTTGTCATTCTTTCTGTCAGTGAGTTCGGAAAACTCCAGAAGGTTTTCAATCTTTTGCGCCCTGTCAGGGACACCATACAGCTGGGCATAGTAATCAAGGTTTTCTTGAGCGGATATCCGCTCGTATAGCCCATCATGCTCCAGAAGAACTCCGACCTTTGCCCTGAGACCATTATCCTTTCCCAGTTCACGCCCCCAAACAAGGGCTTTTCCTGCAGTAGGGTTGAGAAGCCCAAGCATGACCCTCATTGTCGTTGTCTTTCCTGCCCCGTTAGGCCCGAGGTAGCCGAATACCTCACCTTCCTTTACTTGAAAGCTAACGCCATTCAGCACTGTTCTCTCTTTGAACTTCTTGGTTAAATTCTGGACTTCAATCATATACTCAGCTTCCTTATATCCTGGAGTCAACTTTGCCTCCTTCTCTTTTTTATCAGATATTCCCTGCATTGTTTTTTACCACTGGTTGATATCGTCAAAAGCGAAGCTATCTTACTGATAAAGGTGTTAGCTCCAGACGACCACCAAGAACTACGATATAGAGCCTAGTGTATTTATCCCTCAAGGTTGGTATCAGCTCTCTGGGTTTGCCGTCCAGTAATTCACCATCCAGCAATAGAAGGTCAGGACAGTTCGTTTCTGTCTGGGACAGCAATTCGCTGGTGTCAGTGGCCTCAAGTATTTCGCAAACTCCCAGTTCACGTTCCAACAGCAAGCATGGTGCCTTGTGGTCGTTTGATTGGTCCTCAGCAATTACGATACGCGATCTTTTTATCATCTCAATAACCTCCTTTCATAATTAGTTATGAAAACAGTATAAGATATGGAACCCCACAGATACGCCATGCATAAGGGGGGTTTACAATTGTGCTGGAGGCTAGTTTTTCACCTGGTCAGGTGACCAGGTGATGCTTGATGGCCAAGGCGGCCGCCTCGGTTCGACTCGTTATATTCAACTTGGAGGGGATATTGCTGAAATGAAATTTTACCGTTGAATGGGGGACAAACAGTTGTTCCGCAATTTCTCTATTTGGCAGACCTTCAACTCAAGATGCCTGCTCTGCTCGTGACAAAATAGTTTTCCAGGTACGGAAGCTTCAGGTTATAGTAGGGTGGCTAGGTTGACGTGCTTGATCTGCTCCCATGAAAACTGAACTAGTTTTTGGGGTGGGGCAACTCCATCTGGAGGACCTGCATCTGCAATAATCCTAAGGTCGCCTTTCAGACAGATGATGTTCTTCTCTTTCGAAATCGACGCAAACCAAATCCAACCGCGACGAAGAAGAAAATGCTGATGAGTCCGTTCACTGGTGAGACCAGCCAGTCTGTCCCCGGCATGATTTGGATATGGTTCTCTGTAAATAACTGGTTGAGAAAGGAGTCTTCCACCATGTGCATCAGAACCGCCGGCCAGATCGAATTAGTCAAAAGGCGAATCTCGCCGTACACCATTGCCCAAGAGATCATTACCACGATAAATAATGGTATGATGGCCGCCAAGCCCAACGTAGTGAAGCTTTGGAGTTCAGCCCTATCAAGGAAAAACAGATAGTATGGAATGTGCCATGCCCCCCAAACAAGTCCGACGATCAAGTGCCCCACGAAATCATTTAAATGAAGGGAATATACTTTTGGAGCGAGATACCCGCGCCAAGCAGCCTCTTCAAAAATATTCTTAATGAACTGCGGCAGGATGCCCAGCGCGAAAGCTTGAACGATTAGCCTGAGTGAATTCAGTGATAAATTAGGAAATGTGATCAAATCTAAACTATTGCCGATTATCAAGACAAGTGCCGTCAATACGGGATAGATAAGAAGCGAGATAACGTACCACGACGCATTCCCTTTAAAGTTTGGCTTGATCCCAAAATCCTTCCAGCCATCCCCGGCAAATGCCCGCAGTAGCAAGGAAATTCCAAGTGGTATAATGATCCATAAACCCATGCCAAGGCTTTCTGAGGCCGTACTGCCCATCAGTATGTCTAATCCCCGCCCAATCCAACCACTCGCAAGGACAACAATGATGAAAATCATCAGATTACGAACTGTAGTCCTATTACTATAACCATGCATGTTCATTGTTTTGCTTCCTCTTCCTTTTGATAATGTATTGTCTGATTTATTGTTTCTACCGCCGGTGTCTGCGGCGAAGACTCATACAGGGCCGAGTCCACCGGTGGCGGCCATAACTTTCCTAACAACTATTACTTGTTTTTTACAATTCGTTGGCGGATGGTTAATCCCACTATAGCTGCCGCTACAATAGCTCCCGCCGCTATTCCAATCTTTTTCATCGTTTCCTCCTTTCTAAATAATTTTCGTCTTGCCTAGTTACCCTAACTATGTTGTTATTTACTTCCACGTTATTTTTTCCGCAGATAGTCGTGCAACGTGTCCAGCAGTACTTCTGGTGGTTCCCCTTTACCGACGAAGGCATCGGCTCCAGCACTCAAAGCGGCTTGGCGTACCATCGGGTGACCGCTGAGGACGATAACAAAGAGTTGAGGGCATTTATTCTTAAGAGATGGTAACAACTCTACGTTTTTGCTACCGGATAACTCCCAATCTAGTAACACGAGGTCAGGACAGTTCGTTTCTACTTGAGATAGCAGGCTACTGGCATTGATAGCTCCACTTACCTCGCATAATCCCATCTCCTGTTCCAACAGTAACCGCAACGCCGAACGGACGTTTGGTTGGTCATCAGCGATTATAATACGTGCTCTTTCTATCATTTTAATGAATTCCTTTCATAATCAGTTATGAAAGATAGTATAAAATGCGGAACCCCCGGCTGCGCCATGCATCTGGGGGGTTTAAAGTTGTACTGGAGGCTAGCTTTTCACCTGGTCAAGTGGCCAGGTGATGCTTGATAGCCAGAGAGACTGCTTCTGTTCGGCTGGAGACCCCAAGTTTGGAGAGGATATTGCTGACATGAAATTTTACTGTTGAATGGCTGACAAACAGTCGTTCCGAAATTCCTCTATTCGGTAACCCTTCAACCATGAGGGCTAGTATTTCTCGCTCGCGGCCAGTCAGGTCATAGCCTTCGGCTAACGGTTCTTTAACTTTCTGAATCAACACTGCGGCCGCTTCTGGCGCAAGCCTGGACTGGCCTGCAATAGCACCCCTGATGGCAAGTACCAGTTCCTCAGCTGAGACGTTCTTAAGCAAGTAGCTTATAGCACCAGCTTTTAATGCTTCCTCTACCAAATCCTTTTCCTTGAAGCTTGTTAGAACGATAACATGAATCTGAGGCCATCGTTCTCGAATAGCTCGAGTGGCAGTGGTCCCATCCATTCCTGGCATCATAAGGTCCATCAACACCACGTCCGGCTGAAGCTGTTCACACATGCGTAATGCTTCCTCTCCATTACTCGCCTCTCCGGCTAAATCAAGGTCATCATGGGCTAGTAAAACAGCTCCCAGTCCACTCCTGATTATAGCGTGGTCATCTACCAGCAATACACGAATAGGTTCTGATTGTGTCACAACTGCTCCTCTTCTGACATACTTTTCCAAATAACTACGGCCTCTGTGCCATGTCCAATTTCGCTTTTGACTGTCAGTGCAGCATTGATCTCTTTGGCTCGCTCGCGCATAATGCCCAACCCCAGACTGTCAGGAGGGATATTCCTGATGTCAAAGCCTTGCCCATCATCTCTAACATTCAACTCTACATGCCCTGGCTGGCAATACAGATTCACCTTTGCGTGGCTTGCTCTGGCGTGTTTTGCTATGTTATTCAGTGCCTCCTGGGCGATACGGTAGAGGGCTATCTTAACTTCAGGTGGTAAGGAGTGTTGCCCTGTCACATCCACATCTACCGGCACACGGGCACGGCCTGTGATAGAGTCACCAAGCTGATGCAACAGATCGCTCAATGGTATCTCAACCAAAGCTGCTGGGCGTAGTTCCAACAGTAGCGTGCGCATCTCGGCTAGCGCACCTCGGTTCAACTGGCGGATTTCATCCAAACGTCTACAGCCCTCATTCTGATTGCGCTCCCAGAGTCGTGGCAATACCTCAGCGATGATACTAGCTGAAAAAAGTGTCTGACTGACAGCATCGTGAAGATCCCGAGCCAGTCGGTTACGCTCAGCGGCGGTAGCTTCCCCTTTGGTTCTCTGTGCGAGCATCTCCTCGGCTCGCTTATGCGCAGTTCTGTCATTCCCGATGCAGAGAATCTCTCTTAAATTGCCTTCTTCATCATAGATACCCTTATTTGCCCAAGCAATCCAGATCCTTTCACCATTTTTACGCATGTTCTCATTCTCATTGCTGGAGTGGATATCCGGGTAATGAACAATGTTTTGGATCAGTGCCTTCAGATCCTCACCAGATGAATCAGTGGGGGGCACTACAGTGCCTACTATATTTTTGCCAATTATTTCCGATTCACTATAGCCAAAGAACTCTTGAGCATACTTATTAAGGAACGTAATATTACCACTAGTGTCCATTTCTAGAATAGTGCAGTTTGCACTTTCCACCAGGTTACGGTATTTAGCTTCACTCTGTGATAGTGCTTCCTGAACTTTCCTATGCTGGATAATTTCCTGCTGCAGAAGTTCATTGGCCTTATGAAGTTCGGATATTCGTTTCTCAACCCGCAGTTCCAGTTCATCATAAGCTCTTCGTAGTTCATCCTCTGCCTTTTTCCGATCAGTAACGTCTCGAATAATCGCTTGGACCATTAACTCACCATTGATCTCAAGACGGTTAAGGCTAACTTCAGCATCAAATAAAGTACCATCAAGTCTATTATGTTTCCATTCGAAGAACTGAGGAGTACCTGACAGGGCTGCATTGATCCTTTCAAATACCATTCTTTTCGACTCACGGCCATCGGGTTGTAGTGTTGGAGAGAAATCATATGGTTTTCGCTGAAGAATATCCTCGCGACTGCAACCAAATATTTCCGTTGTCTTGGGATTACAATCGATAAATGCGTCCTCGCGCATTAAGAATATAGCGTCATTAGCATTCTCAAAAGCGGCTTTAAATTTACGCTCAAAGCTCACAAGGTCCGTTTCTAAACGATGATGCTCAGCAACTTGTTCTTGCGGATCTGCATTTACTCTTTTCAACTTAGCCCCAGCCTTTTTCTCAAACATGGTTAGCTCTAACTCCAGGAGTTATCCTATTATTAACTATGTTCCATAATACCCTATAATCTTTAGCAAAGCTACTCAATCTTCTGGCTATATGTCTCTATATAAACCCGGCCCAACTTAGAAGCAGCTATTTACAGATGGAAAAAGTAGTAAGGATGTTTGATAGCACGGTTTCTCTGCGTTATAAGTCGTGTACTGTGCTTTAGGGATAGAAACCCCTGCACCTTATACCGCGCTAATAGTGCATACCATAATTTATATGAGGTTTAACGGATATGAGAAGTCTGAAAGAAGCAGGGATTTGAAAGAAAGTGCAAAGTATCATAGCCAGATATAATTTCTCAAACATGGCTGAGAATTCGTTTCTTTTAACTTTCATATTCTCCAAACCTATCTCCTCAGAATGAAGCCACTTAACAATGGAGCGACCAACGTAGTTAATAATACAAGACTCCAGACTCTCCCTTGAATAATATTGTAATCCGCAAGTAGCTTGCTCCATGAATGACCCATGACATAGTGACCGAAGCCAAATTCAAACAAAATGGTTAATACCAGCCAAAACGCACCAATCAAAATCAGGTCTGTCCTGGTGTAGTCGATTTTTAGATTACTGACGAATAGATAGGTTACTGCTAAGATGACACAGATAAGCATGATTGTACTTATGACATGTCCTGCATGTTCTCCTAGTTTAGGTGAGATAAATGATTCTCTGAATATTCCGTTCAAGATAGCCATAACAGTAAATATAAACCAGATACCTGAAGCATATAGAAATATTGTTTTCATTTATATCTCCTCCTTGCGCCTGGAAAGCACTGTTTTGGTTTACTTTACCTTGCTTATTCGTTATTAGCAGCATTATTAAATATAGCCCCCAGATATATCCTGCATCTAGAGAGCTATATTTTACTCGCATCTAATATTTCTTTGCATGTCGGTAGCGAATACTCAGTCCAATAACGGCTGCTGTAATAGCTATTCCCATTGCTAGTCTCAGTTTTTTCATAATTTACCTCCTTTCGTAGATTTCTCTCTAATTGATTAATTTATCAGTGCTGCCAGCAATCTCTACAGTAAGCATCATACTGAGCGTACATTTGTTTTGTTACCACATATTAAAATAAGCGCTTGCATTATCATTTCAGTAAATACCTTTCATGAGACGTTATGGGAAACAGTATAAAATGCAGAAGCCTCTTGGTGCGCCCTGCTTTAGGGGGGTTTGCAACTGGGCTGGTGGCTAGTTTTTTCCCCTGGTCAAGTGGACAGGGAACGTTTTTAGGCTGGAATAACTTACCCTGCAGACTATTTCTGCGGTCTCGGTATCTGTTGACTTAAAGTTCTTCATACATGCTCCAGATTTGCTTCAGTTGTAAAGCTCTACGTGGTATAAATACGTTATATTTCCAGCTTTTTGACCATGGGCTCGGTGGTTGGACCGTATCTTCATAGCTGGATAGATTGGCTTTGGGTAACAATATGACGTTTTGTGCACTGAGATAGCAAAAAGGCTTTTATTATGTACGCTAACCATTTTTGGCGATTGTAGGATTGGGCAAGTGTCTATGCTGCTTAAGTATTCAGATTCTATATTGACGACCAATGCTCGCTCAGGAGCTTTTTTATGGTCTTCCCCTCTTGATCTTTGACCGAATATATCGAGCATCTAGCATAGCTCATACGCCTTCTTAGTTCTACTATTCCAGGGTGAACCCAGCTATTGACATCCAAACGTTTTGCCCACAGCTTATCCTCTGGTAAAGGTCTGTGCACCATATTTATTACATATCGGATTATGACGCGCCAATCGGGGTTCTTGTTGCGTCCCAGAGTGCCAGGAACAAAGTACGGTTTGAATGGTTCTATCTCTGCATCTGTATAGCCCTTCCATACCGCAGATTCACAAATCATCGCCACGGCATATATGCCAGCTTTATCTGACCTCCCTTTTGCCTTCCAGATAAAGACCACATCACCCCTCTTAGCTTTATCCTTATATGCCTTTCCAACCGTCCACTCATCTATGTCATTTTTAGTCTTCTGTACGTATTCGGATAGGTATTTATCCACCTTGAAAAAGGTTGACGGATTTGCCTGAAATATCCAATAGCTAGCCATGCTGATACTCCTCCTGCTTATTGCTCTAGTTTATCCTACGCTGCCCTGTATTTGATATCAATGAGGAGGTAAAATTAGCCCCCAAGTTAACAAAACGCCCTAATGTGACGCTGCTAAGGTATTATCGCCTATAGCTTGCCTTCGTGGCTCGTTCCAATTTCTACCGCGCTGTGGAGGCTACTTGCCCGCATCAGCCAATAGTCGTTTCAGTTCATCGATGCTGACTTTGTACTTTA
>CAYVML010000021.1:0-13356 GCA_964452475.1 uncultured Dehalococcoidales bacterium | reverse complement strand
TGTGGTTTGGTAATTATCGGCGGGATGAAAATAATGATAACCATATCGACAGCTTCATCTTCCAGAAAAAATTTAAGGGCCTCTCGATACTGGCTTGCCGATGCTTCAGCCGTCATGTCAACCGGGTTGGCAAAGCTGGCACGGTCTGGCAATAGTTCTTTCAATCGCAGCAGCGTCTTTTCCGAGAGGCGTGGTAACTCCAGTCCACGGACGGCACAGGCATCCGCGGTGAGTATTCCAGGACCACCACCATTGGTCAGTATTGCCACCCTGTTACCAGCCGGCACCGGCTGGTGGGACAGCAGGTTTGCAATATCAAACAGCTCCTCAAGCGTGTCCACCCGTATAATTCCCGCCTGTGTAAACAGGGCTTCAGAGGCAAGCTCTGTGGTCGCCAGTGCTCCTGTATGAGATGCAGCGGCTCGAGAGCCTGCAGGGGTTCGACCACTCTTCACCGCCACTATCGGCTTGTACGGCGTAATACTCCGTGCTATGCGAACAAATCTTCTGGGGTTGCCGAACGACTCCAGGTAGAGCAAAATAACATCTGTATTAGGGTCATCCAGCCAGTATTCGAGCATATCATTGCTGGATATGTCCGCTCGATTCCCCAGGCTGACAAAGGTAGAAAGGCCAATATCCAGACTCTCTGCATATTCCAGGATGGCAAGCCCCAGAGCACCACTCTGGCTGCCCAGCGCTATATTGCCTGCCGGTGGAAAAACAGCAGAGAAGGTAGCGTTCATGTTAACCTCTGGGTCCGTATTGATAATCCCCATACAATTTGGTCCCAGTAAACGCATGCCATGCCTATGAGCTATCTCGATAAGTTCTTCCTGCCTCGACTGCCCCTCTGCACCAATTTCTCCAAAGCCGGCCGAGATAACCACCGCACAGCGTATCCCTTTCTGGCCGCACTGCTCCAGGACGGCTGGAACTGTTCCAGCGGGAACAACGATGATTGCCATGTCTACATCGCCGGGAACATCCAGCACAGAGGGATATGCCCTGACCGATGCCACTACCTCCACGTTGGGATTTACCGGATAGACAACCCCGGAGAATTGCTGCTGGAGTATATTAAGGAACATTCTGTTACCAATAGTCCCCACACGACGGGATGCCCCGATGACTGCTATTGAACGCGGCCTGATCAGGGCCTCAAGCGCAGCTACTCCGCCATTTTCTTTCATTTCCATGTTTGTACCGCTTATCCCCCCTCATCTTTCAACAAACGTTGCTACATGATAGAGGGTTGTTTGCGTTAAGTCAAAGCAAATAATGAAGGAGTCAGGAGGTTAATCCTCCCTTGCCCTACCGGTCATTTCAGTCACCCGAATTTCGACTATGGCAACGTTTTCCATAGCTTCCTTTGTGGCCGGTTGGTAATTTTTCCCCTCCGCATACTTCTCAACAAGGTTATTTACTACTGCCGCTTTTTCTGCCGCCTTTTCCAGTATACGCGCCGTCCCGGTAGCAAGAACGCTATGATACCTGGAATGGAAACTACAGGCAGAATTACTGCCGCTTATACCAATAAGCTCATCCACCTCAAAGCAGACCTGCGGATTGGCAAGAAGACAACTAATCTTGAGCCCCTCCTTCCGGCTGTGGAAGTAAATTTTCCCTCTCTCATAGAGATAATGGAGGGGTACAACGTAGGGGTATCCATTATTACTAATCCCCAGACGGCCTACAGCCTGTCTTTGTAATAGCGCCTCCATCTGCTTCACTTCCATTTCTAGTACTGGCATTTCCCCTCCTGCTATCTAATCAGAATTCACCAGGCTAAAAGCAACTCCCAGTACAGGTAAAAAGATTGCCGGGAAGTTGAACTATAACTCTTTCGCTATTCCCGGTGTAAGACCAGCCATGTTACCTGTCAGGATGTGAGCGACCAGAAATCCTGTCATTGACTATTTGTTCAGCAATAATGCTACGCTGTCCTCGAATTGTTGCTGGCTGGCGAACGCCCCCACCCTGGCATAGTAAACATCACCTATAGTATCCATGAAAAAGGTAGTTGGGGTATAGCGTATTCCATAGGCCGAAGTGACCTCACCGGTTTTATCCAGAGCCACGATAAAACTTCTTTCGCCACCACCGAAAAAGCCGCTTACCTTCGAATCGCTTTCCCTGATATCAACAGTCAGTATTGCCAGGTCATCAGGATGTTGTTTTCCCACCGTCTCGAAGTATTCCATCTCAGCAACACAGGGGGGGCAGTTGGTAGACCAGAAGTTGAGCACCACGTATTTCCCCTGCAAATCAGACAGGGTTACCTCTGAGCCTTCAAGCGTGGGGAGGGTAAAAACCGGGGCTTTAATCCCCTCTTCCAGTACCATCAAGCCCAGTTCCGCAGCCGTAGGAGTCTGCTCCGATGATGCAGCTGATTCATCATCTTCAGATGACTCCGGGTCTTCATCTGGCTCAGTTTCTTCAGCCTCCTCAGTGTCCTCGTTCTGCTCATTGTCTTCATGCTGTTCTTCAGAACCCTCATCTGGCTCAACCTCTTCAGGAACTTCGGCAACTTCAGTAGTCGCAGGGTTTTCAGATGTGTCGGTGGCTTCGACCGGCTCTGCCGCTACGGGTGGCTCGACAGTGGTGGAGCTAGCACAGCCAGCAGCAGCTACCAGCAGAACTAGTACCAGTGTGATAACGCTTATTCTCAGTAATAGACTCATTATCTGTTTCTTTGCCATCTTTTTCTCAGCTTTCACAGTTGTTAAGACCATCACGAGTTATTTCCTTCCATAGTCTCTTTCGCCAAATATCCTGGTTCCCAGCCTGACCATATTTGCACCTTCCTCAATAGCAATTTTGTACGAGTTTGTCATTCCCATTGAAAGATACCTCATCTCGATATCAGTCAAGGCAAGCATTTTAATCTTCTCGAAAATCTCTCTCGTGGCTACAAAATAGGGCCTTGAGTCCTCCGGATTACCAAATCGAGGTCCCATTGTCATCAGCCCCATGACCTTGATATTTTGAAGCCCCGCAAACTCTCTCACCAGCTGTTCGGCGTCTTCAGGCAACACCCCTGACTTTTGTTCTTCCCTGCCACTATTTATCTCAATTAAAACTGGCATTACCCTGCCAATCTGGCTGCATCTTTTATCAATTTCCCTCGCTATTTCAACGGAGTCGACAGTCTCAATCATATCAAATATCTGAACTGCCCTCTTCACCTTGTTCCCTTGAAGATGACCTATGAAATGCCACCTCGCCGCCTTTCCCACACTGGCATACGCCGCTTCTGCTTCCTGTAGATAATTTTCACCGATAATTTTTACCCCGCAGTCGATAGCTTCCATGATTTCATCGGGCGACCTGGTCTTAGCGGCTGCTACTAACTGGACATCCTCCGGGAGCTCAGCCAGTATTTCTTTGATATTTTCTTTATTCATTTCTATAGTTTAGCTCAGTGTCCTATTACACCGTTGAGGGCCTGCCACAGCGATTCTATCTGCTGAGAAACTTCACCCTGTGAATATTCCACCACCGGAAGTCCCTGCACCAGTGCCTCAGTAACAACATTATCAAACGGGATCCTGGCAGCCACCTGCACTCCCTGATTGCGACAAAATTGTTCAATCCGTTGAGTATTATCCCTGTTAATGTCCCACTTGTTAATACATACCAAAGCTGAAATTCCAAAGTGCTGGCACACACCAAGGACTCTCTCCAGGTCATGTATTCCCGATAATGTCGGCTCAGTCACCAGAAGAGCCAGGTCTGCCCCTGATAAAGCCGAAATGACCGGACAGCCGATACCCGGAGGGCCATCGCTGATAATATAATCAAATCCATCGTTCTCGGCAATCTTCCTGGCCTGCTTCCTGACCAGCGCTACCAGCTTGCCGGAGTTTTCCTGGGCTACCCCCAGGCGGGCATGTACTAAGGGCCCATACTTACTACTGGAAATAAACCAGCGCCCCGCCATGCAATCCTGCATGGTAATCGCTTCAACCGGGCAGATATTATAACAGAAGCCACAACCCTCACAGGCAACAGGGTCAACCGTGAACTCTTTAATGGCATCGAAACGGCATAGCTCCTGGCACAATCCACACTCAGTACATTTTTCCCTGTCGATAAGGGCAACCTGACCACTCCAGAACTCACTTTCCTGTTTAACAGACGGAGCAAGCAAGAGATGAAGATCAGCGGCATCCACATCGCAATCAACCAGCACCTTTCTCTGTGCTATCGCCGCCAGAGAGCCCACTATGGTGGTCTTTCCTGTTCCTCCCTTACCGCTCAGAATTACTATTTCTTTCAATTACCATCTCCCTGATTTCATCGAAAAGGCTTACAAATTTTTCCTTCCATTGCGGCATGCCTTCAACCAGAGGAATGCCTTGCGAATACAGGTATGCAATTTCGGTATCCAGTGGAATAGTCAGCATGATTGGTATATTCTCTTTACGGCAGTATTCCTCTGTCCTGCTATCACCTACGCCAGCACGATTGAGCACCACACCACAGCCTATGCCAAGCTTTTTTACCGCCTCTATTGCCAGGACAAGGTCATTCAGTCCGAAGGGCGTCGGTTCAGTAACCAGTAGACAAAAATCGCTGTCCTTCACTGCCTCTATAACCGGGCAAGATGTTCCCGGGGAAGTATCTATAATAGCCACACTATCCTTCCTTAGCAGCTCTTTCACCTTTCTAATAATGGGTGGTGCCATAGCCTTGCCAATGGCAAGCTTGCCATGAACAAAGTCCACTCCATCTGCATATCCCTTCTCTATTATACCAATCTCGTTTGCCTTCTCCGAGATAGCTTTTTCAGGACAGAGATAACTGCAGGCGCCACAGCCATGGCATAGTTCCGGAAAGATAAGCACCTTCTGCTTTATCACAGCAATGGCATTATAGGCACAGACCTCGGCACATTTACCACAGTGGGTGCATTTGTCATCATCCACCTCAGGAATCAGGATAGAAGCGGCTTCCCTGCCAGTAAAAACAGGCTTCAAGAAAACATGGTCGTTGGGTTCTTCTACGTCACAATCCAGCAGCTGTACACTGTGTTTACCCACTAAAGAAAGGGCAAGACTAGTAGCTACCAGAGTCTTGCCCGTTCCTCCTTTACCACTGGCAACAGCTAATATTAGCTCACTCACGTGTCATTTTTGCTCCACAGTTAGGACAGCTTATATTGTAACAGGCCTTCCCGACCTGATGAGCCACCTTGGTGCCACAGGCAGGGCAAATACAGTACCCACTGGGACCTGCACCCGGCTGGTTCCCTCCCATCCTTCCTGCGCCTCCACCTCCTCTTCCTATACCTCTGCCACTACCCGGTCCTCCGCCTCCTGGCGGACCGGTTCCATCTCCTCTAGGCATAATTACACCTCCATTAGTATTTATTGCTACATTGGTGGTAGTCCACAGGTACCTGTGCTACAGGTAGGGCAGCTAAACCCTGAAGAGCCAGGAACTTCTGAGCCCTTGCTGAAGAACGAAGAAATTAATCGTCTCGGGTTTTCTGCCTTACACTTAGGGCACTTTAGCTTAGAGTTATCCTCTCCCATAGACTGGCGAACTTCAAAGCTTTCTCCACACTTGGTACACTGGTATTCATATATTGGCATGATTATTATCTCCTCTTCTTCTTTAATTCTTCTATACGGCTCTGGATATCGGCTACTTGTTGCGTCAGCGCCTGAGCCTGGGCACTGAGTGCTTCTATCTCCTGCTCCGAATTCGCTGTCTGTACTGCAGGGTTCACCGTTTTGTCCATTCCCATTCCCATGCCCATGCCCATGCCCATACCTCTACCCATTCCTCTACCCATTCCACGACCCATTCCCATACCACCACCGGTACCCATCCCACCACCTACACCAAAGTGGTCGACCACATTGGCTTGCTGGGCCGTTTCAAATGTGCCAGCTCTATACTTCTCAATAGCATCCTTAACCTTTCCGGAAGCCCCGGTTATTACCTGAATTCCAGCAGCGGACAATACCTGATAGGCATTGGGACCGCAGTTGCCAGTGAGGACTGCTCCTACTCCTTTACTGACAATCATCTGTGCCGTTGAGATTCCTGCCCCGCCGGCAGCCATAGCGCTGGAGTTCTCCAGAGACTCAATCTCCATTGTCTCCGGGTCAACGATGATAAAATACTGGCAACGACCGAAACGAGGGTCCACCTCATTATCCAGAGTTAAACCCGTACTCGAAATAGCAATTCTCATAATTTACTCCTTATAACTTTAAATCGTACTAAATAGTTCATTAAATTTCCTCTCCCAGTTGTTTAAGTCTCACCCTCTACTCTTCCCTCTATTAAATCCACTAGGCATATTTCAGCTCCTATTCCTTAATTTCTCCCAGCTTCTGATAACTTTTCCCCTCCTTACAGTTCCTACAGAAGCCTTCTAAATATAATTCAGCTTTGGTAACCTTGAATCCATGCTCATTCTGAACCTTAGCCACCAGCTTGCGAATTAAAGGGCTCTCAATCTCTATTATCTTTCCACAGCACTGACAAACCAGGTGCTGATGCTCCGAGGATCGCTTTATCTCGTAGTAGCAGCGCATTTTCCCAAGCCTTCTCTCGTCAACCAATCCCAGTTGCTTGAAGAGATTCAGACTGCGGTATATGGTTGCCGGGCTGATAAACTCCCCTTTACTGCTGGCACGCCGGTAAAGTTCCCTGGCATCTATATGCCCGTCGGCTTGGCGTATCAGTTCCAAAAGCAGCCTCCGTTGTGTAGTCATCGGGTGACCCTGCATCTTGCTACCGTAATTGCGATTGAGTCTCAATTTCACATCTCTATTATAACCTTTGGCACCAACCCCTTGTCAAATGGAAAAGACGCTTTACCCGTTGATTTACTTATTAGTTCTCACTGAGCTAGCATGCGCCCAAAACCTGGACGCATGCTAATTGAATAGACGCTTAGAAAGTGCGTTTGTGATGATTACTTTTAACCCATTTTGCAATATCTTTTGCTTTGTTGGAATCCCACAATTTAGTTCCCCTGCCAGCTAATTCCATACCGAAGACATTGACTAAATAGCCATTATATTTCTTGCCATGCGACGGATAATCCGGGTTAAGTTCTATTATAAAGGCACCCCGGCCTAGAGGACCGCCTAAATTGGGACCAACAGCCTGGAAGAAAGAGACCGAGCTACCTGGTTCACTTAATCCCTCTATCTGCTTGAGTATTTCAGCTTCAGTAAAAATCTGTGTCTTGGCAATCTCTCGTCTTGCTGTTAACTCCACGTGCTTTGTCGCATTGTCAAACCAGCCCTCGTAGAGTATCAATTCCGGGTGATCATCAAGACTTTTATAGTTATTAACGGTCACTTTCTTGACCAGTGTCTCAGGCTCATCGAAAACCCGAACATCAAATGCTTTTTCTCCACTGGCCCTCTTAGATGTCACACTCATCAGAATAGGTACCAGGTCGGGATCCATTTTCACCTCAGACACCATATACTTACCCACCAGGTCTGATATTCTACCTGGTCTTGGCAGCTCAGCAGTAGCTTTGCTACTTTTCTGTACTGCCTGTTTCTCTTCAGTTTTGGGTTTGTGTAGAATTCCTGTTATTCTACTGCTTTTAAAAATCATTATTAGACCTCCTTTATTTCTATGTCACCTACACATTAACAATCACAGAACTCAGACTTTGTTACTGCTTTTGTCACCTCCTTATTTCCCATAATTCTTTACACCATTCTTTCATAGGACAAACCGGGCATCTATTCTTACAACAGTATTTGTTGTTCAGTTTTATCAAGGCAGCTTCCAAATCCGAAAGCCTTGTTTCATCTTGATTCCATATCGATTTAAGCTCCTCTAAAACCGCTGGCGCATCAACTGAGTGTATTAGTCCCAGGTTTTTTGCTGCCAGCAAAGCAGATACTGAAAGTGCTAGCTCTACCTTTTCCCAGACACCTCTTAATCCTCTTAAAAATATTTCAATCGTAGTCGTATTGATATCCCTTGCAAGATTTCGAATTTTCTCCTCAAGGTCTCTACCCCCCCTGGCAAAGAAATGCAGTCTATTGAGATCACCAGCATATTTCTCATCAAGGACTCTCGCCACCTCAAATAGTCTCGCTGCAATTTCGCGGTTATGCTTTATATACCCACGCTGATTGAGTATGCCTACCAGGCCTGCATGGCCAGTTTCTATGAAAGCTTTAACTGAAAGTACTCCTGCTTTTTCAAATTCACTATAGGTATTTCTGGCAGCGATATCTCCATCGATTCTTTCCCCTAATAATATGGACGCAAGAAACCACTTAAAGACCTCTTCCGAGACCATACTACTCAGGTTGATGCCAAAATATGATGGGTATGTACCACCCAGTTCTCTCAGTAGCCTGTCACATATACTTTCTGCTGAGATATTATTTATATTCACAGCCTCAATCGATGTCTTATTGTTTATCATCGTGGCTCCTTATATTGCTTCTACCCCGCTTCTGTTACCAGTGTTCTCGAATCATAATATTTAAATTTTTTCCTCTCCTGGTTCTCGTTGCAGTTCAGGCTTAGCCCTACGCTTTGGCTTAGGTTTAAATTTCCTTTTCTTTTCCCCTTTCTACCAGAAGCACCTGGCTACTTTATTTGCTATATAGTTTAATTAGCCTGTGTTAAAATAACTTTTGAATTTAGTAAATAATTCACTAGTTAAACCTTAGATTTACCTTAGAATTATGGTGTAAAGTGACGGAAAGAGGTAAACGCCCAAAATCAGGAAAAGCAACCACCTTAAAGAAGCTTGCGTCATTGACTGTCCCTGCTAGGGAAATAGATTTTCAAGCCAGGCTGAAAGACATACTTAGCAGTACAGTAGCCACATTAGAAGCAAATGCCGGGATAATTGCTCTATGGGAAGATGGAGAAAAACGTTTTATTGAAGGGGCAAGTTACGGTCTTAATTCCAAAGATTTATCACAGCTACGTCCTTTGCTTCAGGATGCTATTCCTGAGCTTGCCACCAGCCAGCAGAGTTTCGACCGACTTTTCCGGCTTGCTGATAGCGTTCATGTTCCAATAACCACAATAGGAACGGTGCAGGATCCTATTATTGCCCTGCCACTTCAAATCGCAGGAAAGATAATCGGATTGATTTACGTGTTGCGTCCACGTCTGGCAGAGTCTTTCAGTAGCAGGGATCAGCGTGTGTTATCAGCTTTTGCCGATCAGGTGGCCTTCTCTCTGCAAAATGCACGCCTGGCGTCCGAACTTGCTGAAGAGCGCCGCAATATTGAGGCAATCCTAGAAAATAGTGCTGATGGAATCATGACCATAGATCCCAAGCGACGAATACTTTCTATTAATGCCAGTATGGAAAGGCTCACCGGCTGGAAAAAGGAGGAAGTGATTGGAAGTCGCTGTTTCGAAGTCTTAAAGCTGAGAAGCAGCCTGGGGGTAGAGCTTTGCAGAGCTAAATGCCCCATCACTGGAGGCACCGAAGGTATCTTCAGTCTCGATGGTGTCATTGTATCCAAAGATGGTCAAAAGATTGATGTAGGTATGAATTATTCAGTAGCATGTTCGTCCAGTGGAGATTTACTAACCACAGTGGTAAATGTTCGAGATGTTAGCCGTCTTCGCCAACTTGAGGACATGAGATCAATACTACTTACAACGTTTTCGCATGAACTTCAGACGCCTATTTCCATCATCAAAGCCTATGCTAACACCCTGGCTCGAACTGATGCAGGATGGAGTCAGCAAACCATCAATGACAAATTACAGGCCATCGAGCAGGAAAGCGACCGTCTGAGCGAACTGGTAACTAAAATCCTTTACACGTCCAGGCTCGAGGCAGGTGGTTTAACCCTTAATAAACTTGTAATCGATTTATCAAAGGAATCACCTAAAGTGACAAAGAGACTGGAACAACAAACAGCTATTCATAGAATAGTAATCGATTTTCCATCTGAATTTCCTTCTATACTTGCTGACCCCGAAAAAGTAGAGGAGATACTCACAAATCTTGTAGAAAATGCCATTAAGTTCTCTCCAGAAGGGGGAATCATTATTATTAAAGGGGTAAACTCCGAGACTGAGGTCCTGGTCACAGTTGCTGATGAAGGCATTGGAATTCCATTAAGAGATCAAGAGTATATATTCGATCGTTTTTATCGAGTTAAATCCAGCTCTCCCGGTACAACTCATGGCACAGGGCTCGGACTCTTCATTTGCAGGAGTCTTGTCGAGGCTCACGGCGGTCGATTCTGGGTGGAGAGTGAATTGGGAAAAGGCTCTCGCTTCACTTTCACTCTGCCTATTGGTGAGCAATAGTACAGATTAAAAATGGCAAGGAATGAGAATCCTACATGCTAAAACGTAGTAGAGAACAGGGCAGGACAATTCTGGTTGTAGATGATGAGCCTCATATTGTCGAGGCGGTGAGTATGAACCTGGAATTAGAGGGATATCAAATATCCTGTGCTTCCAATGGCTATGAAGCATTACAAAGGCTGACTGAAGATTTACCCGACCTGGTCATCCTAGATATTATGATGCCTGAAATGGATGGCTTTGAAACCTTAAGAGAAATTCGTGAAATCTCTACTGTTCCAGTAATCATGCTTACTGTAAAAGGTGAAGAAACGGACAAGATAAAAGGGCTTGATCTGGGAGCGGATGACTATATTACCAAACCTTTCAGTCCCCAGGAGCTTGTTTCAAGACTAAAGGCTGTGCTACGTCGTACTGAAATGCCCAGTCCCACACCAAAGACAGAAATACGAGTCGATGATAATCTATCTATTGACTTCAGCCGGCGCAAAGTTATGGTCAGAGGTCAAGAGGTTCATCTCAGGCCTACTGAATATCGGCTTTTGTACCACCTGGTTAGCAATGCAGGTTATGTCCTAACCCATGAGATGCTGTTAAGAAAAGTCTGGGGCTATGAGTATCGTGAGGAAGACCACTATCTATGGCTCTACATCACCTATTTACGCCAGAAGATTGAGGACAATCCAAAACAGCCGAGATATATCCTTGGAGAACGAGGAATAGGCTATCGCTTCAGAGAGCTGGAGGAAAATTAATCCTGTCAGGCTGACTATTGAAGCCCCTCTCAAATATGCTACTGTCCACCTCTCTCTTTATTTCCTACTTCTTCAAACCACCGAGCATATTGTTCACCACCCCGCGTAGTCGTTCAGCATCAAATGGCTTGGTTATATACTGTGCCCCCGTTTTACGGATAAAATCTTGAGTGTCTTCTCCCATGACATCACCGGTGATGAATACCACCCGCTTGGAAAGTGACGACGCTATCTCCTTGATTCTACGGTAAAACTCCTTACCATCCATCCCCGGCATCTTCATGTCGCACAAAATAAGATTGTACCTGATGGATTTCACCAGCTTCAACGCCTCTTCACCATCTGTCGCCATATCTACAACATCACCCATCTTACTCAAGACACTGTTCAGGTACTGTCTTACCACCTCCTCATCATCCACCACCAGTATCCTTCCTTTTATCACTTCACTTGTTTTATCTACAATCTTTGCTTCCTCAATTTCAACTTCCTCAACCAGCACCGGCAGCTCCACCACGAAGGTAGTGCCCTCACCTGGCTCACTCTCTGCATAGAGTTGTCCGCCATGCTCTGCGATAATGCCATGCGACAGGCTCAATCCCAACCCCGTCCCTTTACCAAATTCCTTGGTAGTGAAAAACGGGTCGAAAATCTTCTCTATATTCTCCTTTGCTATCCCAGGGCCATCATCCTTTAATGATATATGTATCATGTCACCGGCAAGCTCTGTCTTAATCTCCAGCCTGCCCTTGCCATGAGCTCTCCTCATCTCCTGTTGGGCGTTTACAACCAGATTTATGAATACCTGCTGCAACTGACCCGCATCGGCCATGGTCCACGGCAGCTCAGGGTCAAACTTTTTGATTACCTCTATATTACCTGTTTCAAGCTCATAATGACTCAGCCGCAGGGTTCCCTCTAAAACTTCGTTGATATCGACATATTCCCTTTTCGGCTTGCTCTGCCGTGCAAAGGAGAGTAATCCCTTGATTATATTGGACACGCGCTGGCCGCCATCATGGATTATCTTTAATTGTTCCCTGACATCCTCAGACAGGTCCTCTCTGTCAGTCAGCAACTGAGTAAAGCCTACCACTCCGGTCAATGGGTTGTTTATCTCGTGGGCAATACCGGATGCCATTTCTCCTACCGATGCCAGCCGGCTGGCTACCTGTGCTTTACGCTCCATTTCCTCTCTCTCTGCTTCCATACGCTTCTGCTCGCTGATGTTCCTCGTGACGCTGAGTACATACTCTTTATCTCCTGACTTAATTTTAGTAGCCATTACATCCATCGGCACCAGGGACCCGTCTTTACGCCGAATATTGTATTCAGCATGACGGTACCCTTTCTCCATTATCTCTTGCCACCATTCCTCAATTTTTTCAGCATCAGGCTCAATAACTACCAGGTCCCAGGTATTTAGCTTGAAGAATTCTTCCAGGGTGTATCCCCTCTCCTTTATGGCTGTCTCATTGGCATACAACAAATTCCCGTTAAAATCACGTAGCATAATCCCGTCAATGGCCTGATTCAGCATCTCCGCCCTGAGTTTCAATTCACCTTCTGCCTGATTCTGCTTGGTAGAATCACTGTAAATCGACACGATTTCATCAGGGGGAAGCTTATAAATATAATTCTCTCTCCACCCCGTAATTCTCTTATCTTTGTACATTCTAACAGGGTAATGTTCGGCTTTCCCTGTTTCCCATACCCTCTGGAAAACCTCGAAGAGTCCGAACTCCTTAACACCAGGAAATACCTGCAAGACGCTTTTCCCGATGAGGTCTCTCCGCTTGATATTTTCTATCTCTTCAGCAGCTTTGTTAAAATCAACAAATATAAAATCATCACCGTCGTGCAGAGCTTTATATATAGCAACTCCATCTCTCATATTATCAAACATCACTCTGTACCTGTTATCGCTCTCTCTATATTTCTCCTTTATCTCCTCCCGCCCTTGTTCCGATTTTTTCAGCCTGGCAACCTGTTCTCGGATCTGCTGTAGCTCTCTTATAAGTTCCTTTTTTGTCTTTGTTTCATCGTTCATTTCCAAGCCCTCACGTTATAACAATGCTTTAATTTCCAACTGTACTTAAGTTAACAGCCATTATTTATAGCCATGGGCAGGTTCTTGCATTCTCTCCAAATCCTTCCTACTCTCGCTACTTTAGCTGATAATCAGAAGATTAATGTACCAGAGTAATTCCGAATTCATATATATCAAATCTATACTCCACCTAAACTATTGTCAATTATATGTGCTGGCTGACCACATAGGTAACACTGGGCTGCGAATTTTAGCAAGCAATTT
>CAYVML010000020.1:3872-14031 GCA_964452475.1 uncultured Dehalococcoidales bacterium | reverse complement strand
TCACGGTATCCTTAAATGAGTTCAAGATTAGAAAATATAACACAACAGAGATTGGATAGCTTAGACAGGGTTCGTGCCCAGGGTATAGAACCATACCCACGCTCCTATCATCCCAGTCACAGCATTGAGAATGCAATAGCATTCTTCAGTCAATCAATAGCCGAATCACAGGTCATATCCCTTGCTGGTCGCGTGATAGCCAAGCGGTCTATGGGTAAAATGACCTTTATAGATATACGTGATAGCTCAGAAAAAATACAGCTCTGTTTCCGCCGTGGAACTCTGGAAAAGGAAAAATACGATTTTCTGAACGAAATTGACCTAGGGGATATATTGGGAGCTGAAGGCACACTTTTCCGCACGAAAAGGGGTGAAATCACTCTACAAGTATCCGACTTTTCCATGCTATGTAAGTCACTTCGCCCATTACCAGAAAAATGGCATGGTTTAGTAAATGTAGAGAAACGTTACCGACAGCGCTACCTTGACCTTATTTCCAACGAAAGTATCAGAACTCTTTTCGTTAGGCGTAGCCAAATCATAGCCGTTATGAGAGATTTCCTGAACAGCCGTGGTTTTATGGAAGTTGAAACTCCTATGCTACAGTCGCAAGCAGGAGGAGCGCTGGCATGTCCTTTTATCACACACCATAATTCACTAAACAAAGACCTTTACCTGCGTATTGCACTTGAGCTTTACCTTAAAAGACTGATAATAGGAGGGTTTGACAGAGTTTACGAAATTGGACGTGTCTTCCGCAATGAAGGCATCTCTGTTAGACACAATCCTGAATTCACTTTATTAGAATGCTACCAGGCCTATGCTGACTATAATGATGTACTGCGCTTACTCGAAGATATGATATCTCAGCTTGCTATAAAAGTTCTGGGCACCACCAAGATTAGTATTAGCGGTAAAATCATTGAACTTTCTCCTCCCTGGCAAAGAATAAATCTACGCGATGCTATTAAATTACATTGCAATATCGACTTTCAGGAATACCCAGATACAACCTCACTACGCCTTCGCATGGAGCAAATAGGGCTTGAAGTTGATCCTAATAAAGGGAGAGGACGGTTAATAGACGAGTTAATTTCAACTTTTGTAGAGCCGCATCTCATCCAGCCCACCTTTCTTATGGATTATCCTGTAGATATGTCTCCTCTAGCTAAAAAGAAACAGAACTCTGATCAACTTGTAGAACGTTTTGAGGCATTCATTAATGGGATAGAAATAGCCAATGCATTCACAGAATTAAATGACCCTCTTGACCAGAGGCAACGTTTTGCGAATCAGGTAAGCGAACAAGGCCTGGATAGCGAACTGGGAATTATTGATGAGGATTTTCTCAGTGCTCTGGAATATGGCATGCCTCCCACCGGTGGATTGGGACTAGGTGTTGATCGCCTGGTGATGTTGCTAACAGAGCAAACCTCCATTCGTGAAGTAATACTTTTCCCACAATTAAAGGCAAGATTAAAACCTTCCTCTCAACAAGGAGAGAAAGAAGATGCTTGATATCAAATTTATCCGTGAGAGTCCTGATTCTATACGCCAATCACTGAGTAAAAGAGGCAAGGTTTATACGCTAGATGATATCCTCAAGGTTGATGAAGATTACCGCGACTTGCTTCGTCAGGTGGAATTGTTTCGAGCCCAACACAATCAGACAAGCAGGGATTTAGGCAAAACCAGGGAGAGGCCTCCAGAACTCATCGCCCAGATGCGGAATTTAGGAGAACAGATATCCGCCTTACAACAACAAGCAAATAAGGCTAAGAACAAACTGGATTCGCTGCTTCTTGAGCTGCCAAACCTCCCCCACCCCAGCGTTCCCCTAGGAAAAGATGAAAACGACAACATTCAGGTTCGTACCTGGGGAACACCAAGGGAATTCTCATTTAAGCCCTTACCTCACTGGGATATAGGCGAAAGACTTAATATAATAGATTTTGCTCGTGGGGTAAAGCTTTCAGGTACCAGATTTTACGTACTAAAAGGCTGGGGAGCACGCCTACAGCGAGCGTTAATCTCATTTATGCTGGACTTACATATTAGTGAACATGGGTATCAAGAGATCATTCCTCCTCTTATGGTCAAGAAAGAATGTATGATAGGCTCTGGAAATCTGCCTATTTTTAGTGATAACTTATACCATGACATTGAAGACGACTTCTGGTTTATCCCCACAGCAGAGGTTCCTCTAACCAACCTGCACCGCGACGAAATACTGGCGGCAAAAGACCTACCCCTCTGCTATGTAGCCCATACTGCGTGCTTCCGCAGAGAAAAGATGGCTGCAGGTAAAGACTCCCGAGGAATTAAAAGAGGTCATCAGTTTGATAAAGTAGAGTTGTACAAACTCACTGAGCCAGAAAAGTCGGCTGACGAGCTTGAGAAATTACTGAATGACGCTGAAGATGTATGCCGCAAACTGGCTCTTCCTTACAGGGTACTACAACTATGTACCGGAGACCTTGGCTTTCATGCCCGTCAAACCTATGATATTGAGGTATGGGCTCCTGGCTCTGCAGAATGGCTTGAAGTCAGTTCCTGTAGCAACTGTGGTGATTTCCAAGCGAGAAGAACTAATATACGCTATCGCCCCACCAATGGGGCTAAACCATGCCTTGTCCATACACTAAATGGTTCAGGGTTGGCTCTACCACGAATTCTTATCTCCGTACTTGAGAATTACCAACAACCGGATGGTTCAGTTTTTATTCCCGAGATACTGCAGCGCTATATGAACAGATAGTCCAGAGATATTACAAAATCAGTAATGCTGTGCAATCTACTATATTCGTTCCAGTAGCACCAGTTATAACCAGATCCTCCAGTTCCGTAAAGAAATGATAGGAATCGTTATCTACGAGGTAAGTCGAAGGATCAAGTCCCAGTTCCTTTGCTCTCTGCAGAGTATATTCATCCACAATTGCTCCAGCGGCATCTGTAGGTCCATCAATACCGTCTGTAGTAAAAGATACCATTGCCACATTTTTCAGTCCAGCCAGCCCTGATACCGCACTAAGTGCTATCTCCTGATTCCGTCCTCCAACACCTCTACCGGTCACCTTCACTGTGGTCTCGCCACCTAAAAGTAACAAACATGGCAACTGCTTTCCCTCCTTAAGAAGCTCTCCTGCAATATACGACAGATTTTGCCCGACCTCTCTAGCACTACCTTTGAGTTTAGTTGTCAGTGTTTTAACATTGAGACCATGATCTCTCCCGGTTTTTCCAGCTGCCTCAAGAGCTTCTATATTACTCATGATAATTTGGTAACATGCGCCCCGAAAACATTCATCTCCACGATTTGGCGTATCAGGTATCAGCCATTTTGTGCCATCTCTCAAACGATAGATAACCTCTGTAGACACTTTATCTGTCAGCTTATATTTCTCAAGCACTGCAAGAGCATCTGAAAAGGTAGTTGAATCCCAGTAAGTAGGTCCACTGGCAATTGTATCCAATCCATCTCCAACCACATCGGAAATCAATAAGGTTACGATCCGTGCAGGATAGGCAGCCTGTGCAAGTTGGCCTCCTTTCACTCCCGATAAGTGTTTTCTAACTATATTAAGCTCACGAATGGTAGCTCCGCTTCTTAGTAGAAGCTGCGTAACCTCTTGCAACTGAGTAAGCGTTATTCCACTTGCAGGAAAAGGAATAATCGCTGAGCCACCACCACTTATCACAAATATAACCAAATCATGCTCGCCAAGTTTTTGTACCAGAGATAACATCTCCCGAGCACCCGCTACTCCAGCCTCACTTGGAATTGGATGCCTCACTTCTATAAACTTGATTTTTCCATTATAGTCCACTGGCAATGTACCTTCAGGAATATTGACTATTCCTTCTGAAAGCCAACCACCTAATATCTGTTCAATTGCTGTTGCCATCGCCACTCCTGCTTTACCTCCCCCAACCACTACAATTTTCCCTACCTGGTCAAGCTCAACCTCGCAATCAGCAATTTTAAGCCTATCCGGATCCAATTTAATCCATTTCTGTATACTGGATTCAGGATTTCCTGCCTTGATGGCGCTATCCACTACTTCCACCAGAATTTTCCTGGCCTCATTAAGTTCTGATGTCCGAGCATTCTTTATTAAGCTGTTAGCATTCCTTACTCTCATCTATCAATTATCTCCATTTCACTGTCTGCAGGTAAAAATACTCTCTATATCTCACTTCAACAAGACAACAAACATCACATTTACATTACAGATTAATAACAACCTATAAGTAACACAACAATTGCAGACAAGTCTGAGTTAAAGCCTACTAGGCCTATTTCTTGTTTAGTTCTTTATTCACAAGATTTGGAGGAATTTTATCAGATAGAGCTGCAATCGCATTATCTGCAGCCATCTCCGCCATTTTATTACGTGTTTCCTGTGTGGCACTCCCTAGATGAGGAAGCAAGACCACATTATTTAGCTCAGCCAGGCCTGGGGACAACTCAGGTTCATTTTCATAAACGTCCAGAGCCGCACCAGCGATTTGTTTATTCTGAAGAGCCTTTACCAAAGCCTTCTCATCAATAACAGGACCACGGGAGGCATTAATTAGATAGGCTGTTGACTTCATCAAAGATAGTTTCTGTCCATTTATCAAATGATGGGTCTCTTTTGTTAATAATGTATGCAACGTGACATAGTCAGATTCCTTTAAAAGAGTGTCCAATTCAACGCGTGTAGCCTTATATGTCTTCTCTGTCTCCAGACTAATTGGTACAATGTCATAGTACAATACTTTCATATCAAACCCGGAAGCACGTTTAGCTACTTGCTGACCAATTCTACCAAACCCGACAATTCCGATGGTTTTACCATGGATATCAGTTCCCAGCAGCATTTGTGGTCTCCATTTCTTATACTTTCCAGCCCTGATTAAGGAATCGCCTTCTACTATTCTTCGAGAAATAGCCATAAGTAGGGACCAAGCCAGGTCAGCAGTTGTATCAGTCAGTACGCCTGGGGTATTTGTAACCATAATGCCCTTCCGTGTAGCATATTCCACATCTATATTGTTATAGCCAACGGCCACATTAGATATCACCTTTAGTTTCTTACAGGCGTCAATTACATCTTTATCTAACACTTCATTCACTGTAGAGACGATAGCATCAACATCGGAAATATTTTTAATTAACTCAGCCTTGGATAATATCTCCTCCGCTTTACTTAAAGAAACATCAAATCTTTCTCTCAGTTTTCTCAGACCCACTTCAGGAATTACATCAGCAACAAAAACCTTCATTTAACCTCCTTAAAAATATGAATCGAATTTTCCAGTTCATTTTATCTTTTAACATTCCTCTTTGACAAGTTACCCTCTATGCCATTCTCTTAGTATTTAAGAAGTCTCTACACAGCAAATAATTAAAGCTGATTAATAGCATTCTCAATAACTTCAATCCGTTGGAGTTTACCTTCATGATTAATTTCTACAGCTACAAAATCTATACGCCATAACGAAGGAACATTTTGATGTGTACTGATATAAGTTAAAGCTGAAGAAATGAGCTTTCTTTTCTTATTTGTTGTTATTGATTCTTCGGGACTACCAAAGCTAAGATTGACCTTAGTTCTAACTTCTACAAAAACAAGATAGTCTCTTTGCTGTGCTATTATATCGATTTCTCCCATCCGGCAGCGGAAATTGGTCTCAAGAATACAATAGCCTCTCCTCTTAAGAGCTTTCTGAGCTAATCGTTCCCCTAAGTTACCAAGTTCCTGTCGATTCATAAGCCTCTAGTAAACACTTACTTCCAGTTTGTAATAACACGTTTTATAGGACTAAAGGATTGACGGTGGATCTTCAAAGGCCCCAACCGCCACAAATTGGAGATATGTTCCCTTGTTCCATAGCCTTTGTGTTTAGCAAATCCATAACCAGGATAAATTTTATCTAATTTCTCCATAATATGATCCCTGCTTACTTTAGCTACAATTGAGGCACAGGCAATAGAGAGACAAACCTTATCCCCTCTGATTATACCTTCATGAGAAAATTTACAGCAGGGTAAATCAAATCCATCAATAAGAAGAAAATCAGGCAAAACAGGCAACCTGTCAATAGCTCGCTCCATGGCCAGGTAAGTTGCTTTCAGGATATTAATAGAATCAATTATCCTGGGTGAGACAATTCCCACACCAACACCTAAAACCTCTTCGCAAATTAAAGCAAAGAGGAACTCCCGTTTCTTAGGGGTAAGCTCCTTGCTATCTTGTACCTGACCTAACCATGGATGATAGACTACAGGTAGAATTACAGCCGCTGCCACCACTGGACCGGCAAGAGATCCCCTCCCAGCCTCATCAATACCAGCAACAAGTTTATAGCCTTCCAGTCTAAGCTTTGCCTCCCGGCTGTCATCTGGCAAATATAATATTCCCCCTCTTTTCAACATTACTGATTACTTACTGGCTTTTTCAATAATACCTCCGCCCAACACTACATCATCCTGATAGAAAACAATAGCCTGTCCTGGAGTCACTGCTCGTTGAGCCAATTGAAATCGGACCTCAGCGGCATATGCCGTCAAAGATAATATGGACTTCACCTCTGGCGCCTTATATCTTATCCTTGAGGTAAGTATAGCTGGACTGGAAGGTGGATTAAATATCCAATTTAATTTTCTGGCGATGAGGCTCTTGCTATAAAGATCCGCCTCAGTACCAAGCACAAGTTTGTTGCTCTCAGAATCTATTTTAACCACATAGAGAGGGTCAGGCGATGAAAAACCCAGCCCATGTCTCTGCCCTATAGTATAAAAAGCTATACCCTGGTGGCGGCTCAACAATTTACCAGTGGTATCCACTACCTCCCCAATCTCAATTGGAAATCGTCTACTTAGGAAAACGCTGCATTTCTCCCTAGAGGAGATAAAACAGATATCCTGACTGGAATCAACAGCCAGAGGCAATTTTTCATGTTCTGCTATTAGCTGAATTTCATCCCTTCTATAATCACCCAAAGGGAAAAGTACATGCCGAAGTTTCTCTTGATTTAGCATATAAAGAAAATAGGTCTGATCCTTTCCTGCATCTACCGCTTTAAGCAAGTGATAATGAGAACCCTGCTGTTCAATCCTTGCGTAATGACCAGTAGCCATGTAATCAACACCTGAAGACAATGCCTTATCCAGTAAGACCCCAAACTTTATATACCGATTACAGGCCAGGCATGGATTGGGAGTTCGCCCTCGCTTGTATTCCTGACAAAAGTAATCAACCACAAAATGCTTAAATTCTTCCCTTAAGTCTATCTGCTGAAAAGGAATACCTAAGGTAATACAGAGACTTTCCGCCAGATGCGCTTGACGCTGAGATTGAGCTGAATCATGGAGAAATGCATGTACTCCTTCAACTAAATAGCCACTCTCCTTCAACAAGTGAGCAGTCACAGAAGAATCCATGCCTCCACTCAAGGCCACTGCCACCCGAGCCTTACTCATCGCAGAGAGTATTTACTCTTTTCCAGCAGGTTACCAATCTTTCCCCATATTACATTAGTAACCTGTTTTCGGGGAAGGGAAGCGTCTATTACTTCCCATCGATCTGGATCTGCTGAAGCCATCTTGAGATAAGCTTCTCTTACGCGATGATGAAACTGCAGATCCATCGACTCAAAATGGTCATGGCAACCAAACCTTCTAGCTAAGCCCTCTTCAGGAGAAATATCCAGGAGAATAGTGATATCCGGGTCAATGTTCTGAATTGCCAGGTTATTAATCATCTCCACGGTAGAGAGAGGAAGCTGCCTACCATAACCCTGATAGGCAAGAGTAGAAGAACTAAAACGATCACATATGACTATTTCTCCCCTTTGTAAGGCAGGACGAATTATTTCAGCTATCAGTTGTGTACGAGAAGCTATAAAAAGTAACAACTCCGCTTCAGGGCAAATAAAAGCGTTCCCTCTATTCTTCAGTATCTTCCTAACCCTGTTACCTAATACAGTCCCCCCTGGTTCAAATGTTAACACCACAGGGATTCCTAGATTACATAGCTTACGATATAAATTCCTGGCCTGTGTACTTTTACCACAGCCTTCGCCCCCTTCAAAGACAATAAAAAAGCTCAACTATCTCTCCGATATTAACGTTGTTTTATTGTATTATTTACCAGCAATATTACGGCGCTCGCCAATCAGGTTTTGTAAACGATGAATATAGCTAGTCTCTGAGTCAGAAGGAAAGACTATACTCAGACACTGTTTCATCTGGGAAATGCTGTTGTTCCGAAGGACATAGACTGAGACGCCAAGTCCCTCAGCATCTCTTATCTTTTGAGATTTTTTTCGGTAGTAGCTTCGTGCAGTAAGAAAAATATCCGCTTGTTTAAGGTCAGCTACAATCTTCAAGTTAAACCGCTCTTCTCTAGCCAGTTGTTGCAATAACGTTCGGTTCACCCCAAACAAGTAAAATCGCAGTGCCTCTCCGTCCATCCCTTTCACCCCTCTTGTAGCAAATTCATGTTCGCTTTCTACAAATGAAGGAGCGTTCAACTCTTTTACCTTAACTTCGCCATTCTCATCCATCCAGCGGAGTTCACCTGGGATAGATTGCTCATGTAAGGCAGCATCGACTGCATCAACAACATCTGCATGAACAATCACTTTATGGTAATCCAGAATTTCAACCATTATGTCAAATGTGGGTGGTGCTTTACGCTCGAGGATAGATTTCTGTGTATGACGTCTCTTCGCTTCTTCATCACCCAGCGTAACCGTTTGGATACCGCCAATGAGATCAGACAGCGTAGGATTCATGATTAAATTTTCCAATGTGTTTCCATGCGCCGTTCCTACTAATTGGACTCCTCTTTCAGCAATAGTTCTAGCCGCCTGGGCTTCAAGTTCAGTACCTATTTCGTCAATGATAATCACTTCAGGCATATGATTCTCTACTGCCTCTATCATAACCGCATGTTGCATGGCAGGAGTAGTTACTTGCATCCTACGTGCATGGCCGATTGCTGGATGAGGGATATCCCCATCTCCGGCAATCTCATTAGAGGTATCTATTACGATTACACGCTTTCTCAAGTCATCAGCTAATACACGTGCTACCTCTCTTAACATGGTAGTTTTACCTACACCTGGTCGCCCCAGTAGTAAAACGCTTTTCCCTGATTCAACAAGGCTCTGAATCATGTTTACAGTACCAAAGACTGCTCTGCCTACGCGACAGGTCAGACCAATAATCCGTCCACTTCTGTTACGCATCGCTGAGATGCGATGTAAGGTACGTTCAATACCTGCGCGGTTATCTCCACTGAATTGGCTCACACGGGATACGACATAATCGATATCGGTAGCATGGATTTCTTCAGAGCCAAGAACTAGCTCTCGATAGAGGAAACGGACTTCTGGAAGACGTCCTAAATCCATGACTATCTCCAGAAGTTCGTTAAAATCAGCTTGCTGACAAACTAGCTCCCGAATACGAGGTGGCAAGACATCCAGCAATTCATCCAGGTCATCTGCAATTACCTTCTGCAAAGTAACCTTACCAACCTCTGGTTGCTAATAGTTCTTCTTGAGGAATGGTCTTAATATCCAGTCCTGGCATAGCCTTACCCAAACCTTTAGATACTTCAGCAATAATAGCTGGATCTTGATAATGAGTGGTAGCCTTAACTATAGCTTTTGCCATTACTGGTGGGTCACTGGACTTAAAAATGCCTGAACCGACAAATACGCCATCAGCCCCCAGTTGCATCATTAATGCAGCATCAGCAGGGGTAGCTACACCACCAGCGGCGAAGTTAACCACAGGTAATTTACCTGTCTTGTGCACTTCGACCAGCAATTCTAGCGGCGCACCGAGCATCTTGGCTTCGGCTACTAGTTCTTCTTCTAGTAAAGACCCAGCCTTACGAATTTCATCCTGCACAGCACGCATATGCCTAACAGCTTCAACAATATTCCCCGTACCCGCTTCCCCCTTAGTCCTTATCATAGCTGCCCCTTCCGAGATACGACGTAATGCTTCCCCCATATCCCGACAGCCACAAACAAATGGAATATTAAAATCGTGCTTCCAGACATGGTGGCTTTCATCAGCCGGGGTAAGCACCTCAGATTCATCAATAAAGTCAACTCCCAGAGCCGACAACAATTGCGCCTCAACGAAGTGACCGAT
>CAYVML010000020.1:0-3862 GCA_964452475.1 uncultured Dehalococcoidales bacterium | reverse complement strand
TTTTGCCATCACAGGGATACTTACTGTATCCATTATAGACATAATCACTGTTGGGTCTGCCATCCGTGCTACTCCACCTGCAGCACGGATATCCGATGGCACTCTCTCTAGAGCCATGACAGCACATGCTCCTGCGTCTTCGGCAATCTTGGCCTGTTCTGGAGTGACGACATCCATAATCACTCCTCCCTTAAGCATCTGGGCCAAGCCAGTTTTTGTTATCCATGTACCTTTTTCCATTTTCATCTCATCTCCTCTGATATTCATCATAGTATTTATTAACTCTTTTGGCAAATAAGACAGATAGAAATATAAGGAGAACTCAGACCATAACTTACACGTTACCAATAGGTTTTTTAGATGGCATACCACTACGCCGAGGATATTTATCAGGTGTCTGGCGAATTTTCCTAACAACTACTAAATACCGTTCATTCCCAAGTTCTTCAATACCTATCTTTTTTACTTGAGTTATCTTACCTCCCATTATATCCAAAGCTCCTGCTGCCCCCCTTATTTCTTCATCGATTTTCCCTTTCTTATGGGCTACGAACTTCCCACCAACCTGGCAGAAAGGCAAGGTTAATTCAACGAGGGTAGACATTGGAGCTAGTGCACGTGAAACAACCAGCTTAAATTGCTGGCGATACAGAGGATAATGAGCTACTTCCTCCGCCCTACCAGTTATCACATTAACATCTAAAAGTTTCATCTTTTTAACCAAGTGACGGATGAAGGTTGTTTTCTTAGCTGTGGAGTCAATAAGTGCCAATTTAATCTGGGGCAAGACGATTTTAAGTGGAATCCCAGGAAAACCTGCCCCTGTACCTATATCTACAATAGTAAGGCCCGGTGCAGTTAATTCTTCTTTGGTTAAAACCAAGATTACTGTCAAAGAATCAAGAAAATGTTTTAGCTGTACCGTCTCATAATCAATTATTGTTGTCAGATTAATTCTTTTGTTCCAGTCCAGTAATTCCTGATAATAGAGCTCAAAGAGTTTCTGACGTTCATCATCAAGTTCTATCCCCAGCTTACAGGCTCCATTAGCAAGCACTTTCATAAACAAGCTTCAATCTATCAGCTTTAACATCCGTATTTAATATAGCCTGTATAACAGCTTAAAGATCAGCAAACACCTGAGGTGCCAATTTCTTTACAATTCTCTTTATCTCTCCAACCACAGCTCTCATCTCGGGTAATGCTCGCTTACTGGTTCTCAACTTAACAATCTGTCGAATCTCACGGAAATTCCAGGTACAAATTATTTGTGTCTCACAGGCATTAGGGAGAACATAACGGGCTATCTCAGGATTTATCCCTTTAGCCAACAACTCTCGATAAGCCTGCCAACAAATCTTCATGACATTTTCAAAGCATTGCTGACCAGCATCCCCTTTTTCAATAATCTCCGGAGGTTCAATATACCTGGGTTCATTCTCTTTTACATATCTCTGGCTCCGCTGGCTATAGCTTGCTAACCGATGGCGAACTAGCTCATGGGTTAATACACGGCTTGCCCGTATATAGAAAGTTGCGCAAGCATGCTCAACCATCGATTCATGCCCTATCTCCAACCACTTTTGAATCCGATCAGGCATCGTCCCTGTTTTATCCTGAGTGTCCCAGCACAGTCTTCCCGCCCTCTCTATTACTTTCTCAGCTTCAGGGGTAACAGCCATTAGCTTGACTTCAACATCATAGCCATCAATCATGTTCCACCTTTTTATTATGCATTTTATTCATTATCCCTTTAACACTAATAATATTAATTTGAACTACACCTATATTATCATTGCTATATAGCACAGAATACCAGAACAACTACGGATAAGAAAAGCTCATATGCAAATATCTATTGTTAGTGGAACCAACTACAACTAGAGAATCCATCAACCCAATATAATACGTGCATCAACAACCTTACATCCTTTTTGCTGCTCATACATAATAATGGGATTGACATCTATCTCCTTAATTTCATCAAAGTCATAAACCAATTGACTCAGGCGGCTTATACTTTCAGCAATAGTACTTATATCCTTAGGAGCCTCACCTCTCAAGCCCTCAAACATCGGATAGAACCTCATTTCTTGCATCATTTCTTTCGCACCTTCTTTACTAATAGGAGCCACCCTGAAAGCCACATCCTTTAATAGCTCAACAAAAATACCCCCCAGGCCAAACATCACTGTCGGACCAAAAGTGCTATTACGAACAGCGCCAATTATTATCTCAGTTCCAGCCTGAGCCATTTTCTGTATTGTGACACCTTGGATTTCTACCTTAGCATTGTAGTTTAGTGCATTAGTTACTAGCAGCTTATACGTTTCCCTAACTTCCTTTTCACCACAGACATTCAGCTTTACTCCACCAGCATCGCTCTTGTGTGTGATTTGAAAAGAGGCTATCTTCATCGCTACCGGATATCCAATGCTATTAGCTAAGGCTACAGCTTCATCTTCTCCTCCTGCCAGAAATGCTTCGACTACAGGCAAGCCATAGGCAGATAGGATTGCTTTTGCTTCCATCTCGTTAAGCACCCCACCCTTCTTGTCTTTCACCTTGTTAAGTTTCATTCTCACTAATTGCTTATTAACATCTGAATAGGGAGTAAAACTCATGTGCTCCAGATTTCTGAACTGACTTAATTCACGCAATGCAGCCATGGCATCTACCGCCACCTCAATTCCATCATAGGCAGGCACTCTATTCTCAATGAGATAGGCTATAGCCTGCTGACACTCTAGCCCACCAAGAAAACTTGCCACTACTGGCTTATTCCTAATTTCTGAATCCCTGACTCCTTTGATAATAGCTCCAGCTATAGCCACAGGATCTGTTGTTGCTGTTACACTATAGAGCACAATCAATCCATCTACCCAATCCTGTAGCAAAGCCATTTTCACTGTATCATGATAAATAGCTGTCGTCGCCATTCCAGTAAGGTCCATTGGGTTCATGGCACTACCAAAAGAAGGCATATAGCTCTGCATCTTCTGTTGCAAGCCATCAGGAGCTTCTTTCAGAGGAATACCATACAATTCTGAGGCATCAGCGGTTAAGACACCAGCGCCACCTCCATTAGTGATAACAAGTATGTTACCCCCTTCCAGTGGAGGTTGAACTGCTAAAGCCTTAGAGCGAGAGAAAAGGGTGCTCAAATTTACCGCCTTTATTACTCCACACTGTTTCATAGCTGCATGAAAAATTTCACTGCTCCCTGCTAGTGAACCAGTATGTGAAGCAGCTGCAATAGCTCCTCGTCTGGAAATACCAGCTTTTACTACTATCACAGGTTTAATACATCGCTTTGCAGCCTCCATAAAAGCATGACCATCTTTCAACCCCTCTATATAAAGTGCAATAATTCCTACATCAGGATCTCCATTTAAATAATAAATAACCTCGTCAATCTGAATATCAGCCATGTTTCCTATACTGACCAGGTAAGAAATACCTATATTTTCAACCCATGACCTAGCATCTATGGCCACTACCATGACACCACTCTGAGAAATCAAAGCTATATTGCCTGAATAAGGCAATCGTGGGGCAAAAGAAGCATTGCATTTACTAGGATTACCCAAGATGCCGACAACATTAGGTCCAAGAATCCTCATGCCATATTTTCTGGCTGTACTAATAAGCTCTTTCTCCAATTCCACATTCCCCACCTCAGCAAAACCTGCACTGATCACCACAGCAAATTTGATACCCTTTATTCCGCATTCGTCAACAGCTTTAATACAAAGGTATGCTGGAATGGCTAATATGACCAAGTCTATTCCATTCGCAGGAATATCTAGAACAGATTTATAGGCTTCTATTCCCAATATACTTGACTCTTTGAGATTAATGG
>CAYVML010000019.1:7803-14834 GCA_964452475.1 uncultured Dehalococcoidales bacterium | reverse complement strand
CCTGGTCCAGAGGCTGAATTTGTTCTATCTGATTTTGAATTATGGCCAACTGAGGTCTATCCTGGTGAGGAAGTTAATATTTCAGTTACTGTAGAAAATGTTGGAAGAGTTAGAGGAAGCTATACGGTAAAGCTCAAAGTAGGTGGGGAGCTGGAAGATAAGGAATGGGTAACACTTAAAGCTGGGAAGAGTGAGGAAGTAACATTTGTAGTAAGCAGAGATGAACCGGGTGAATACGATGTCCGCGTAGGTAAGTTTAAGGATAGCTTTATAGTATTGCCTGGTTTTTCAATCTCAGACCTGGAGATAAAGCCTGACGAGGTTTATCCAGGTGAGGAAATCGACATATCAGCCAGAGTGAAGAATATGGGAGAGGTCACAGGAGATTACACTATAAGTTTGAGAATTAATGAAGATAAAGTGGCAGTTGAAACTATCACGCTGGCAGCAGGCAAGAGCGAACGAGTACATTTTGCGGTGGTCAGAAATGAGCCCGATGTGTATAAAGTGGAGGTGAATGGACTCAATGGTCAGTTCATTGTAAAAAGTACTGCAGCAAAATTCTCCACTTATGACCTTAAAGTTACTCCCGATGAAGTACTACCAGGAGAAACAGTTAAGATATCAGCCCAAATTACTAATGTTGGTGATATTGAAGGGAGCTATCTCTTAACATTGAATATAAACGAGGTGGCAGAACAGAGTCAAGAAGTAAAATTGGGGGCAAGGGAAACATGTGAGGTTATTTTCAGTATCACTAAAAATGACCCGGGAACCTATAATGTGATGATAGATGATCTCACTGGTGGATTTATAGTAAAGGAATCAGCAATGCCACCTCAACCTCAAGAAGTATCATGGTTCTCACGCTACTGGTGGATTGTGCTAATAATTGCGGTAGCTATTACTCTCGTCATAAGCATACTACGGTTCAGAAAATAAGTTCCGTGACAAGTGAATTTAGATAATTCCGGGGATGAGTTGAATCGGGATTAGTATAGTGAGATGTTTTTAGCGGTGTAGTTTTCTCGGTACGTGCATAGCTCAATTCACTAGTAGTTAGCACTACCTGCAAGCTATACCTTGTGGCACGCACCACAGTGTCCAGTCCTATAATACGATAATATTTGAAGAAGAACACTTCATCATCCTTGTTCCTTAATCCATGCATGTAAAGCATAAGGTAACCATCTTCCCTCTATTGCCATGCGCTAATGCTTATGTATCTTCTATTCTATAGATGGCTAATATCATTCGCTAATATCACAATTAAATATATAAATCCTACTGTTTAATGATGTTATTCTGAACATTTGACTGATAAAAATATTATATAAAATATCATTCCGGAGCTATTGACAAGTCTAAATATTGAGTTTAGTATTGCGATGATATAAAACAGAAACATAAGGCACCTATTATCATAATATTTGAGTAGATATTATAGGTTATTCTTGCATCAAATTAGCCTGAGTTAGGTAGTAGTAGATAGAATAGTAAGGCATGTGCAGTGGCTTATGTTTAATGAAATATTTAGTAGTGTTCAGAAAGTGTCTCTGTCTGTGGACAGGGACTTTTTATATATAAAAATGCAAGGAATGTTATCTTAAGGGAAGGAGGTGAATGTCTCATAGTTTACAATTAATTAGATTAACAAAGCGTTTAATTTAGCAGCAATATAGGAGGTTTATAGGATGAGTATAGACTTAATTATCAAGAATGGTACAGTGGTGGCTCCGGGAGGAGCAGTGAAAACTGCTGTTGCAGTTGAGGGGGAGAAGATTCTGGCAGTTGGAGATGCCTCTTGTTTTTCGGAGGCTAAGAAGGTCATTGATGCAACGGGTAAAATTGTTATTCCAGGTGGGATAGATACTCATTCCCACTTTGAAATATTTTTTATGGGCGAAAAATCCCCGGAAACATGGGACACCGCAAGCATTGCTTCTGCTATCGGGGGCACTACCACTACTGTAGATTTTGCACTGCAACCCAAAGGTAAGACGTTGCTTGATGGAGTAAAAGCTCAACTTGAGAGGGCTGAAGAACTTTCGGCGATTGATTATACCACCAGACCACTTATTACTGATATGGATGATATTGAGAAGGTGGTAGATGGTATCGAAGAGTGCATCGATTTTGGGCTGACTGGTTTTAAGGGGGCTACCATATATCGAAAGCCTGGGTGGTATGAAAACGACTGGCAACTTTATCGCATTATGAAAAGAGTGACGGAGGTAGGTGGGTTGTGGAGTGCCCATGCTGAGAATTGCCTTATTGGCGAGGAGATGCAGAACTGGCTGGTCAGCCAGGGGAAGACGGACCCCAAGTATCATGGAGTAGCAAAGCCAAACTTCGTCGAAAATATGGACATTCAAAAACTCAGTATACTGGCAGAGGAGTTGGGCACATATCTTTATGTTGTTCATACTACAACAAAAGAGGGGCCTGGCCTTATCCAGAATTACAGGGACAAAGGAGTGGCGGTGTTCTGCGAGACTTGCCCTCATTACTTGTGGCTAACAGAAGCCAAATTTGAGCCCAAATTCCCCAGGGGTATTATGTATATGTGCAGCCCTCCATTGAGAAAACAAGAAGATATTGATGCATTGTGGGATGGTGTGAAAGCAGGGATAGTACAAACGGTGGGGTCAGACCATTGTGGATTCACCATGGCGATGAAACAGAAATACAGCGACAGATTCAATGAAATTCCAAACGGTTTCCCCGGCTGTGAGGTTCGTGTGCCGGTTATATATCAGGAAGGGGTTGCCAAGAGAGGCCTGAGTCTGGAGAAATTCGTTGATGTGATAAGTACCAATGCTGCCAAGATATTTGGTATGTATCCAAAGAAGGGCATCATTGCCCCGGGTTCTGATGCAGATATTGTAGTGTTCGATCCGAATAAGAAGCATTCCCTTAATGCTGCCGACCTTCATATGGGGACAGATTTGAGTGTATATGAGGGGATGGAAGTGACTGGATGGCCAACAGAAACGATTCTGAGGGGCAAGGTAATCGTTGAAAATGAGAAGTTCGTTGGCATTAGAGGAGAAGGCCAGTTTATCAAGACCAAGCTGGATAAAACAGTAATGGCTAATGGTGTCTAGTCCAGTACAGGAAGGAGACTGCTATGGCAAATAGCTTGAAGGAAGACCTGATAGAAGCGGGGCAGTATGGCAGGGACCCACAGAGACGGGTGGAGAGCTATGACCAACTTGACCCGGAAAAAGGAGTAGTCAGGCCGACAGGGACTGAAGCAAACAAGCAAGTGCGTGATTATGCTGTAAAGCGTATGAAAGAATTGGGTCTTGAGGTCAAGGTTGACAGGGTAGGAAATATCTTTGCCAGAAAAGAAGGCTCCAGGACGAATAAAGGCGTGGTTATGTGCGGCTCTCACCTGGACAGTGTCATAAATGGGGGACAGTTTGATGGTCCTCTGGGAGTTTTTGAGGCTATAGAAGCTGTCAGGAGAATAACTGAAGAAGGTTTTGATAATCAGAGGCCTATCGAAATAGCAGTGCTTACCAGCGAGGAAGGGTCTGCTTTTGGGTTAACCCTTCTGGGAAGCTCAGCCTTGATTGGCAAGTTAAGCATGGACGATGTTCTCGGGCGGAAGAATCCTGCAGGGCAAACATTGGCAGATGCCCTGCAGCAGATTGGTTATAAAGGGGATTTTGAAAGAGGCCTGGATGACGTGGAATACTTCGTAGAAATGCACATTGAGCAGGGACCTGTCCTGTACAATGAAAAGGTCCCTATTGGAATTGTAGAGAATATTGTTGGCATCGCATGGGTTTACGCCACGATAAAGGGGGAGGGAAACCATGCAGGAACAACCCCCATGAAGATGCGCAGGGATGCACTGGTAGCAGCAGCTGACATAGTATCCTTTGTTAAGAGACGGGCCAATGAAATAGATGATGCTTTGGGAGCTGCTACAGTGGGTACTGTAGGCAAACTGACGGTGTTTCCAAATGGAACAAACATAGTGCCTGCCAGGGTAGAGATAGGTATAGATATCAGAGATGTTGTACTTGAGAACATGGAAAAGCTGAAGAACGAGACTGCTGCGGCTATCAGGAGCCTTGAGAAGAAGTATGGAGTGGAGGTAGAGATAAATATGCCTACCACTCATTCGCCCGCACCTCTTGCTCCTGAAGTAGTAAATGTTATTGAGCAATCCGCCAGGCAAGTCGGAATTCAGGCAAAGAGAATGAATAGTGGCGCAGGACATGATGCTCAGAATATGGCTGAGCGAGTTAAGACAGGCATGATTTTTGTTCCCAGTATTAGGGGTATCAGCCATGCGCCTATGGAGTGGACAGAGTGGGACGACATCGAGAATGGCGTCAGGGTTCTGACACAGACACTAAAAACATTGTCAAAACTCAAAAAATAGGAGTACGAGTTATGAGGATTAAGATAATAAACCCAAACACTCATCAAGGAATGACCAAGGCAATCGGCGAAACAGCCAGGAGATATGCAAGTGCTGATACCGAAGTAATGACAGTGAGCCCGCAAAGAGGGCCGCTTACCATTGAGGATTACTATGATGAAGCGCTGGCTACGGTGGGGGTAATGGAGGAGGTGAAGAAGGGGCAGGCTGAAGGGTTTGATGGCTATATCACCGCATGCTTTGGGGATCCTGGCCTTTATCAGAGTAGGGAGATATCGGAGGCTCCCGTTGTTGGCATAGCTGAGGCATCACTTTTTATGGCGTGTATGCTGGGCTATAAGTTCTCTATTATTTCCATACTGGAAAGATTCAAGGGGCCAATGGAAGAACTGGTGAAGAAATATGGTTTGGAGAGCAGGTGCGCTTCTGTAAGGTGCACCAATGTTGCAGTTGCTGAGTTCGAGAGAAACAAGAGTAAAGGAGAAGAGGCTCTACTGAAGGCGGGCAAGCAAGCGGTAGAGATTGATGGTGCTGAGGTTCTATGCCTGGGTTGCGCAGGCATGGTTGGATTTGATGAGGTACTGGAGAAGAAACTTGGCGTTCCTGTTATAGATCCTGTCGCAGCAGCAGTGAAGATGATAGAGGGGATTATTTGTTGCGGCAAGAAGACCAGCAAAATAATGACTTTCAGGCCCCCAGAGCCGAAGGAGATAGTTGGCTATCCGAGCACACTACAATTCTAGGAAAAAGGAGGAAAGCGTCTAAGAAAAAGTAAAAAAGAAGCAAATAACAGGTATTTCTTGATATCAAATTTCTAAAAGGAGGGAAACATCAATTGAGTAAATCTGCATTGGAATGGATGAAAGGTGGTGATGAAGCAAATGCTGAGATAAGAGCTAACATTGGCAAGAACCGATTGACCGGTAGTGATATAGTGCCAACAGTTGAAAACGAGAGAAAGATGTCTCCTCTTGCGTTTGCTGCTACATGGGCAGGAATGAGTATCATATTGACTGGATTTATGCTTCCTGCTCAAATGTACCCTGCTATGTCAGGGTTTTCAATATTTTTAGCTTTTGTGCTAGGGTGTGCTATTTGTGTCGTAGTTCTATCCCTAACGGGGGATATAGGCATATCATACGGTATTCCTTTTGCTGTAGCGATACGAACTGTATATGGGACAGTTGGTACTCATATTCCCTCTATTGTCAGAGCTTTCCCAGCGATGTTTTGGTATGGTTTCCAAACCTGGTTGGGTGCATATGCGATAAACATGGTAATAGATGGGTGGACCGGGTTCTCCAATTTGTGGCTGTGGATAATTCTTTTCGCCGCTGTACAGATATATACAACAGCCAAGGGAATAAAGGCCATTACATGGTTTGAGAGGATTGCTACTCCAATTATACTTGTGATATTTGTATACATGCTGTTCTTATCGAAGAGCAACTTCGGCATAGGTATAATCAGTGTACTACAAACACCCGGGAAAGGTGGTATGCCGTTTGTCTTGGGAATGAATGCGGTGATAGGTTATTGGGCAACTATGGCTTTAAATATACCTGATTTTACTAGGAGCCTTAAGGCAAGTAGGTATAAAGTGAGCTGGTGGTGGAGAAATGTGGGTAGTATTTGGTCTCAGGCAAGTGGCCTCATCATTACGATGACCTTTGTTGCCCTTGTCGGTTTGGTTTGCGCCATCGCTACAGGGGAGTGGCATCCAGTAGACCAGATAATGGTGATAGTCGGTGGTTACGGTCCTCAAGTTGTTCTTGTACTTATTATGATAGCACTAGCTCAGTGGACTACCAATATCGGGGCAAATATATTACCGCCCGCATTCATTTTTGCTAATGTAGGTGCCCCCAAGATCTCATTCAAAATAGGGTGCATAATAGCTGGTGTAATTGGTCTATTACTGCAACCCTGGAATCTTGCGAGCCAGTTGGTTACCGTGTTTGCTGTGATCAGTGCTTTGCTGGGATCAGTTGCTGGAACCATGATCTGTGACTACTACATACTGCGAAGGCGCAAAATTGACTTAAAAGCGTTGTACGATCCCAATGGACACTACAAGTATGCCAAAGGCTTCAACCCCGCTGGTTTTATAGCGTTCGCGGTCGGTTGTGTGCTGGGCATGCTTTGGCTTGATTTGTCCTACTTCGTCTCTATTATTTCTTCGCTTGTGGTTTATTTCATCTTGATGAAAGTGTGGATTATCAAGAAATACCCACAACCAGAGATCTTGTGACCTAGAATGCTGGTGACTCTCTTGTTAGAAGGATTTTAACAAGGTTATTAATGTGTTAGTTTGGGCCTAGAAAATTATATTTTAGGAGGTGAAATGTCACAACAAAGCTACGAAGATTTGAGACCTACGGGTCCAGCACAGCGGTTTTTCGGTCCTACAAGTTATAGCCTGATGTGGGTCTCCAGTGTAGTTATAATTGCCTGGTGGCTGATGGGCCAGAACGCTGTGCCTCCTGCCGGTCCGCTAAACTGGCAGCAGGCAATAGTCGCAGCCATAATAGCGCACATTATTATGGCAATTGGGGTTGGCTATAATGGCCGAGCGGGTGTTGTACAAGGAATCCCTTATGCTATTCAGAGTCGGACAGCCTTTGGATTTATC
>CAYVML010000019.1:5792-7793 GCA_964452475.1 uncultured Dehalococcoidales bacterium | reverse complement strand
CGGTGCGAAAATCCCTAACATAATACGAGCATTGCCGGCTATATGCTGGTTTGGCATAGAGTCGTGGTTGGGCGCACTGGCATTTGCTGGAGGAATACGTGTTGTCTTTGGCTGGAATGCTGGTTTCAAGGGCGTACTCGCCTTATTCCTGATATTCCAGGCTGTTCAGGTATACCTCACCATGAGGGGAATTAAAATGCTAAAGACAGTCGTGTCATATGTGGCTATATATCTGATTCCTGTTTGGATTATCATAGGAATCGGTATTTACAAGGAATTCGGTTTTGGCATGGCTGCTGAGTGGAGGGTTGCAGGCTCGTGGGGTTTGCCATTCTGGTTTATCGTTACTGCATTCCTGGGCATTCTTACCACAGGTATGCTGAATGCTTCAGACTATTCCAGGTATTATACTCAGGGTAAAATAAAAAGTAATATGATATCTGGACTATTGGGCATAGCTCCTGCAGGAATTCTCCTGGTCCTACTGGGAATGCTGGCTGGTGCTGGAACAGGGATATATGATCCTATAGAAATAATGATTGGCAGGGTTGCCAATGTTTGGATTTTAGTCCCAATGTTGATTTTTATTGCGCTTGCGCAGTGGGGAACCAACATAAGCCTGAATATCGTACCCCCGGCGAATGTAATCATGGAAATTGCCCCCAAGGTAAGCTGGAAATGGGCTGTCGTTATCACTGGCATCCTGGGAACTCTAACCTTCCCCTGGTGGCTTATGAGTGCTGGAGTTTTCATGTGGTTCATGGTGATATACTCCGCTTTCCTGGGACCAATCTTCGGCATAATGGTAGTTGACTACTATGCTGTGTGGAAGCAAAAACTTAATCTGGATAAATTGTATGATTCTAAGAGCTCAGATATTCACTATGATGGTGGCTGGAACCTTGCAGGGTTGATTGCTCTCATAATTGGAATCGTATGCTCCTTTATAATTAAGGAAATTAGCTGGTTCCTCGGCGCACCATCGGCTGCTCTTGCATATTATATTCTGGTTAAGGTCTGGTACCAGAAGAGGCATACTAATATTGGCAAAGTTTCATGAATAGACTCGCCTGGATTTGATCCCAAGCAATATTGATACTAGGTTATATCCTTTATAGCATAGAGAGGATAAGATAGGAATAGACGGAAAATAAGGGTGAAACAGGCCTGTCTTAAATAAGGCAGGCCTGTTTTGCTGAACCAGTATGGATGCGAGATACTAGAAGTCTATTGATATAGTCATAACATTTCAGTGTGAATGAATAATGTGTATAAAGAGGAAGTGATAGATAGTGAGTGAAATAGAAAAGAGAAAAAAGGATATTGGAGATAAGGCCTACAAGCTGGGCTTTAAATATGAGCAGGATTACCATGGGTGTGCCCAGTGCATAGTGGCTGCGCTTCAGGACGTCTTTGATATCAACAACGATGATATCTTCAAAACAATGACTGGTTGTGGAGGGGGAGGGGGTGGTCTTTGCAATGGCAGTTGTGGTGCGTATGTGGGTGGAATTGTAATACTTAGTTGGCTACATGGGAGAGAGAAAAAAAACTACTCTGATGTGGATGTGAGCGAAACTTATGCGCTGGTCCGTGAGTTGCATCGGAGATTCATTGATAAATATGGTACGATAATATGTCGTGATATCAACACGAAGGTATTTGGCCGCCCCTATTACACTGCTGATCCGGAGGAGTATGCCAGGTTTCAGGAAGCGGGGGCATATGATAGTAAATGTACAGACGTAGTTGGCGATGCTGCGAGGTGGGTGGCGGAGATAATACTTGAGGAAAACTTGCTGGCTGGAAGATAGAGACAAGGCGAATGCAAGGAGCTTGCTAGCACCAAATTTAGTTATATTTGAGTACTGTTAATTTTAAAAGGAAGGAACTTGTCATGGAGAAGAAAATGAGGATACTGAACAGGCGGGAAGTGGAACAAATTCTATCGATGCCAGATGTTATACAACTGGTGGAAAAGGCGTTTGGCGAAAGAGGGCG
>CAYVML010000019.1:0-5782 GCA_964452475.1 uncultured Dehalococcoidales bacterium | reverse complement strand
CCGCCGAAGAGCTACCTGTACTTTCCAAGATTCAACGGAGACCTCAGGATAATGCCTGCCTATCTCGAGGAACTAAATGAGGTAGGGGTTAAAATGGTCAATGCCCATCCCAGTAACCCATCAAAGTTTGGATTGCCCACTGTACTGGCTTCGATTATGCTTTTTAATCCTGAGACTGGTGCTCCAATCAGTCTCATGGATGGAACATATATCACCGCTATGAGAACGGCTGCTGCTTCTGCTGTCGCTGCTAAATATCTGGCCAGAAAGGATTCTAAAGTATTGGCAGTAGTTGGGGCTGGATATCAGTCATTTCGCCAGGTGGAAGCATTGAGAGAGATTCTGAAGCTTGAATCAGTCAAGATATTTGACATAGATGGTGAAAAGGCAGAGAAGCTGGCTGTTTTGTTGCATGACAGATTTGGTATTACTGGAAAATATTTTACCAGTGCCGGGGAAGCTGTCAATGGCTCAGACCTGTTAGTCACAGTCACTCCCAGCCGTAAGCCTATAGTTAAAAGTGAATGGATTACTGAAGGAATGCACATCAGCGCGGTAGGTGCCGATGCCCCTGGAAAAGAGGAACTTGAGCCAGAACTACTAAAGCGTGCCAGAATTGTGATAGATGACTGGGAGCAGGGTAGCCATGGTGGAGAGATAAATGTGCCGCTGACTAATGGAGTAATAAGGAAATCAGATATCTACGCAGATATAGGAGAGATTGTAGCAGGGATAAAGCCAGGAAGGACATCGGACAAAGAGATTACGATATTTGATACCACGGGGCTGGCTATCCAGGATGTTATAACAGCATGGCATGTCTATGAAGTGGCAGAGGAGAAGGGGATAGGAGTCGAATTCGACCCATTGTATTCCTGACCCGTCGAGAAACTGCTACCGGTGTGTGAAAATAGACAATGTCATGTCTATGCAGCTGCCATGCTCAGATTTGAAGCAGTTAGGTATTTAGGAAGGGGGGAATGTATTCAAAGTGTTATAATGCCCCCTAATGTAGCATGGAAAGTACGTTTAAAGTTTGCTTATATGGTTATTAGCTATCAGTTAATTCGATAAGGGGAACAAAATGAAGGAAAAAATTCAAATTGGAATTATTATCTGTGATAATCGCTGCCGTATGTCTGCTTTGTGCGCCGGAGGCAAATGTCTGAAGTCCCTACGTAATAGAGAAGGAGCGTTCAGTATTTACAAAGGGAAGGAAGTGGAACTGGTTGGATATGTCAGTTGTGGTGGTTGTCCTGGTGGGTATATCGAATACGTTCCGGCTGAAATGAAAAAGAATGGAGCACAGGTTATACACCTGTCCACAGGATTGATTGTTGGATACCCTCCCTGTCCGTACATAAGATATTTCTGCAATTTCATCAGAGAAAAATTTGGACTAGAGGTGGTTATTGGAACGCACCCAATTCCTCAGAAATATTACATTACTCATACGAATCTGGGAACGTGGACTCCTTCAGAAGAATGGAAAGAAATTCTTCAACCAACCTTGGCGGATGAAAAAACTCGTTTGGCTTATGACTGACTGGCTGGGACTTTTTTTTCAAATTTAATAGAGGACAGTATCTTTATACTACAGAATTACTAGATAATTCGGTTGTCGAGAGAGGCGAATTGATATAAAATACGCTTTGGGTTTATAAGATACGTAATGACACCTAGAAAAATATTCAATTTGACGGATATCCTTCCGTTTTCAAGGACAACCGTTTTCACAGTTAGTCCTTTTATTATTTACATAGAGAAAATATATTACAGGAGGGGATATGACAAATAAAATCATTGAGGGACTTTATTACACCAAGACAGAGGAGTGGCTGAGGGTAGAGGGAGATATAGGTACAGTGGGAATCACCGACTATGCACAGGATCAACTGGGGGACATTGTCTATCTTGAGGAAACCGAAATGGGAAAGAAAGTAAAACAGGGCGAGGAGTTCACGGCTGTCGAGTCCGTCAAGGCAGCATCAGATATAAGTGCTCCCATCTCAGGCGAGATAGTCGAGGTAAATGAGAAGGCAGTTGAAGACAGTTCCCTGATGAATTCTGCCCCTTATGGTGAAGGCTGGGTAGCAAAGATAAAGATAGAAAATCCTGGCGAACTGAAAAATATTATGGATGATAAGGCATATACCGAGCATTCCAAACAGCGAGATGCATAGAGGTATAGCATGAGATATATTCCAAACACTGAAGAACAGAAGCAGGAGATGCTGAAGCAAATTGGCGTTTCCTCTTTTAAAGAGTTGCTGAAGGACATTCCCGAAAAGATTATGCCAAAAGGAAAATTGAAAATCCCCGAGGCTATCCCGGAAACAGAGTTAACAGACCTTATTTTACAGATTTCTCGGAAAAACCGTGATTTTCGCCTCTGCAAATATCTTCTTGGTGGAGGGGCTTACAAACATTACATACCAGAGGCGGAGAAATTTTTACTCCAGAGGGAGGAGTTCTGGACTGCCTATACCCCCTATCAGCCTGAGCTGAGCCAGGGTACGTTACAAATGATGTTTGAGTATCAGAGCTTCTTGTCCAGGTTAACAAGGATGGAGGTAGTGATAACGTCTATTTATGATGGGGCTTCAGCAACTGCTGAAGCAGCGCTGTTGACGCTTCGTCTGACAAAGAAAAATAAAATTGTCGTTTCATCGGCGGTACATCCTCATTACAGGGAGACGGTCAAAACATATACAGCTCCTCACAATACAGAGATTATAGAATTACCGCATAGAGGGGCCATGGTTGATGTTGAAAAACTAAAGGAATTGCTAAGCGGCGGTGATGTTGCTTCTGTGATTGTTCAGAATCCGAATTTCTTCGGTGGGATAGAGGCCATAGCTGGAATATCTGAGTTGGTTCATGATAATGAAAAAACCTTGCTGATAAATTCGATTGCTGAAAGCATGTCGTTAGCTGTCTTGAAAGCACCTGGAGAACTAGGGGTCGATATCGTAGCTGGGGAGGCTCAATCATTTGGGTTGAACTTGAACTATGGAGGGCCTTACAACGGTTACCTGGCAACCAGGAAGCAATATATACGACAGATTCCCGGAAGGATTTCTGGCGAGACAGTTGACAGTGATGGTAAACGTGTTTTTGTAATGACAATGCGTGCCAGAGAACAGGATATAAGGAGGCAAAAAGCTACCTCGAATATCTGTTCTAACCATGGATTGAATAGCGTTGCAGCAGATATTTACCTTTCACTGATGGGGACAGAGGGGCTTTATAAGCTTTCTCTGCTTAATACAAAGGCTGCTCATTACCTCGAAAAACTACTGTTGAAATCTGGCAAATTCGAAAGGGTTTACACTTATCCGTTCTATAACGAGTTTCTATTGAAGAGAAAAAGCAGCGTGGCTACCTTAAACCAGAGATTGCTGGAGAATAACTTTATACCTCCTCTTACAGTCGGCCAGTTCTTTAAAGGACCGCAGTGGGAGAATGTTTTACTCTTCGCTGTAACCGAGCTGTTAAGCAGAGATGACCTGAACAGGGCGGCTGAGATTCTTTCGAGTTAAGGAGAGCGTAGAAATGAAACTGATATTTGAGAAAAGTATAAAGGGAAGGGATGGTTATTCTCTGCCAAAGGACTTGTTCGATGACATAGATATTGAGGATTGCGTGCCAGGTTATGCCCTGGCAGAGGATAAAAAGGAGCTCTGCGAGGTTTCCGAGGTTGATGTCGTTAGGCACTTCACCAAGTTATCAAAATTCAACTATGGAATTGATGATGGTATCTATCCTCTTGGCTCCTGTACCATGAAATACAACCCTAAGTTGAATGAGAAACTGGCATCGTTGGATTCCTTTGCTTATGCGCATCCGCTGGCACCGGAAGAGACAGTGCAGGGTTCTCTGCAAATCATGTATGAACTGGGGAAGCTGCTTGCTGAGATTACAGGAGTGGACCAATATACTATGGCGCCCGCGGCAGGAGCACATGGGGAATTAACTGGTATCCTCATAGTAAGGAAATATTTTAATGACCGTAATGACATCAGGCACAAAGTATTAGTGCCTGACTCTGGTCATGGAACTAACCCGGCCACTGCCATTATGGGTGGATTTGAATTGGTAGAAATAAAATCCAATGAAAATGGCACAGTAGATATTAAACAGCTTGCTGAATTGATGGATGAGGATACAGCAGGATTCATGTTGACCAATCCAAATACGGTCGGTCTCTACGATCCGGAAATAGTTGAAATTCAGAAAATAGTACATGCTAAAGGAGGGTTGCTTTACTATGATGGCGCCAATCTCAATGCCTCTTTTGGCCTCTTTCGGCCTGGTGATTCAGGCTTTGATATAGTACATCTCAACCTGCATAAGACTTTCTCTACTCCACACGGTGGTGGTGGGCCAGGTGCAGGTGTAATTGGGGTAAAAGAACCTTTAATTCAATATCTTCCTACTCCGATAGTCACTTTTGAAAATAACAAATACCACCTGTCCGATGTCGGCCCTAAAAGTATCGGTAAGATAAGAGCATTCTGGAGTAATTTCTCTGTTCTGTTAAAGAGCTATGCATGGATTCTCTCGATGGGGCCGGATGGCCTTTCTGAAGTGACGCGAGCGAGTGTCATCAATGCCAATTATGTTCTTGCTAAGTTAAAGAAGTATTATCGACCTGCATACGATGGTTATTGTGGCCACGAATGCACTCTCACAGGCAGAGACTATAAGGAATATGGCATAAAAACTCTGGACATAGCCAAGAGATTGATGGATTATGGTTTACATCCGCCTACAATTTACTTCCCTCATTTTGAGCCTTATGCTGAGGAAACACTCATGGTTGAACCGCCAGAGTCCGAAAGTAAAGAAGTGATTGATAACTTTATTGATGCCATGATTAAAATTGCTGCTGAAGCAAAAACGAATCCTGAGCTGCTGTTAAGTGCACCACATAATACGCGGATAAAGAGAGCAGATGATGTACTGGCAGCAAAGAGGCCAATCCTGCATTACGATGACGAGTTGAAAATAAAAGAGGAACTGGGATATACAAAAGCAAATATTGATTTCTAAATAGGAGGGAACTATGGAAGATTTATTATTAACGCCTCTTCATGAAGAGCATCTGAAGCTAAAAGCTAAGATGATACCTTTTGATGGTTTTGACATGCCGGTACAATATACCAGCATCATTGAAGAGCATTTTTCCGTCAGAAAGAAGGTAGGAATCTTCGACGTCTCACACATGGGAGAAATCGAGTTACGTGGAAAAGATGCGGTTGCTTTTATTGACTACGTTGTACCGAACTCAATATTACCGATGAAAGATGGAGATATTAAATATACTCAACTTTGTTACCCCAATGGTGGACAGGTAGACGACATCTTTGTTTATAAAGTGAAGGATGATTTTGTGTTGCTTGTGGTTAATGCATCGCCGGATTATTCAATAAAGGACTTCGATTGGATTTGTAAGCAAAAGGGCAGCTTCTCGGTAGATATCTCGAACAAGAGTAAAGAATATGGAGAAGTGGCGGTACAGGGGCCACTTGCGGTAGAGCTATTAGCGCCTCTGGTAAAGGGAAATATCTCGCTTAAAGAACTGAAGCGCTTTAAATTTATGTACGCTAAACTGTTTGGTAAAGATATTCTAATCTCTCATACTGGTTACACTGGAGAGGATGGCTTTGAAATATTCCCCGGGGCAAAAGATACTGCTGCTGTCTGGAACGGCATCCTTGAAAAAGGACAGAAGCTTGGAATAAAGCCCTGCGGTTTGGGCGCAAGAGACACAACAAGG
>CAYVML010000018.1:0-16057 GCA_964452475.1 uncultured Dehalococcoidales bacterium | reverse complement strand
GACCAGACTATTTCAAACGATAAGTGACCCTCCCGCGGCTTAAATCATAAGGAGAAAGTTCCACTAATACCCTGTCTCCAGGGAGAAGTTTGATGTAATGCTTCCTCATTCTACCAGAAATATGTGCTAGCACCATATGCCCATTAGCCAATTCAACACGAAACATCGTATTAGGTAAACACACAGTCACCTTTCCTTCAATTTCTATCTTCTCTTTTTTAGCCATAGTTTGCTAAGAACAGGTAAGCACTTCAGCTCTATCATCGGTAATGGCAATGGTATGTTCAAAATGTGCTGAAAGGCTTCCATCAGCCGTCAGTACTTTCCAATGGTCATCAGCTACCCTCGTATGCCAATCACCGACATTGACCATAGGTTCAATAGCTAAAGTCATTCCTCTCCGGAGCAAGGGGCCCATCTCAAATGCAAAATTGGGCACCTGCGGGTCTTCATGTAAGTTCCGACCTACTCCATGTCCTGTATATTCTCTAACTACCGTAAAACCTTTTGACTCGACATAATTCTGCACCGCTGTGGAAATATCCTTAACGTGGGCTCCACATCGAGCCTGAGTTATACCAGCCCCCAAAGCTGCCTTCGTAACCTCTATGAGTGACTTTGCCTGTCTACTTACCTCTCCCACAGCAACCGTTATAGCCGAATCTGTATGAAACCCTTTATAAATAACTCCTGCATCCAAAGAAACGATGTCTCCTTCTTCTATCACACGCTCACCAGGAATACCATGCACTATCTCATCATTAACAGACACACACAGATTAGCTGGGAAACCATGATAGTTCTTAAAGGAGAGAGCAACTCCATGCTTTTTCGCCTCTTCTGCCATGATGCTATCTAGTTTAGAGGTCTTAATTCCTGCTCTAGTTTCCTCTCTTAATTTGTCCAAAATAGCCGCCAGTATCTTGCCACACTGCCTCATAACAGCTATCTCCGCTGAAGACTTCACAATCACCATTTATCTCTTCTCCCTAGCTCAGAATATATCTCTTTAGCTACTTCTTGTATCCCTTTATTACCATTTACCGCTACCAGTTTATTCTGCTTCTTGTAATAACGCAACGTTGGGATGGTCATTGTATTAAAAGCCTTTAAGCGTTCCCTCACAGTCTGCTCATTATCATCCAACCGCTGATACAGATCCCCACCACATTTGTCGCATTTCCCCCTCACTTTAGGTGGAGAGGTTACCATGTGATAAGGTGCCTGACAATTTTTACAAATCCAACGTCCACTCAGGCGTTTAACCAACTCTTCCTCAGGAACCTCTACATATATAGCCTTATCGACTTTTTCTCCTTGTTCAGCTAACACATTATCTAGTGTCTCTGCCTGCTTTACGGTTCTGGGGAACCCTTCAAGGAGCCATCCTGAGATACAATCAGGCTGTTTTATCCTTTGTATAATCATCTCGATTACTATTTCATCTGGAACTAGATTTCCTCTTTCCATATAGTCCTTAGCCATGAGCCCTAACTCGGTCCCCCTATCCAAAGCCTGCCTGAACAGGTCGCCAGAGGCTATATGAGGCAATCCTATCTTCTGATGAATTACCTCTGCCTGAGTACCTTTACCTGCCCCTGGAGCACCCAATATAACTATATGCACCTTACTTTTCCCATCTCACTTTAAGAAACCATCATAGCGGCGCATAGTTAGCTGGGACTCAAGTTGTTTCATAGTATCCAGTGCAACTCCAACTGCGATTAGTAGCGCAGTGCTTGAAATCGTCAGTACAGTAACACCGGTGATTTCCCTAGCAAAGAAAGGCATTACAGCAATCACACCTAAGAAGAGCGCTCCCCCAAAGGTCAGATGTTTGATGACACGATTTAGGTACTCTGCTGTAGTCTTTCCTGGTCGAACACCAGGGATAAAGCCCCCTTGCTGCTGTAGTGTCTTAGGTAGATCCATTTGCTCGAAGACAACCATAGTATAAAAGAAAGTAAAACCCATTACCAGTATAAAATACAAACCCCAGTAAACCAGACCTATGAGGAGGCTGGCTCCAGAATTAAAGACATGATAGATACCATTCCATAAATTTTGATTTTGTCCAGCAGGATTCATGAAATAACTAGCTATTAAGCCGGGGAATTGCATCATGGCAAGAGCAAAAATCAGTGGTATCATCCCCGCTGTATTTACCCGTAGCGGTATGTATGTTGATCCTGATTGCCGATACATACGCCCACCACGAAAGCTACTACGGGCATACTGCACCGGGATACGTCGATGAGCTTCAATGAAAGCAACTACCGCCACCAGGGTAATCAAGCCAAGAAGGATAAACACAAACAAACCCAAAGGGTCTTCCTTGGCTAAGAAGCCTCTGCCTATCATATCTGGCAAACTGGCTACAATACCACCGAAGATTATTATTGATATGCCATTTCCAATACCCCTCTCGGTAATCAGTTCGCCTAACCAAATAAGCAGTACTGTACCAGTGGTTAGCGATACAACCATAACAGCAGTACTCAGTGGTTCAATATATCCGATAATACCCTGACTACGTAATAGAGTCAGTTGCCCATATCCAGCAATAGCGGCCATAGGCACCATGATCAAATGTGTAATCCTATTTATTCTCCGTTGGCCTGCCTCGCCCTCTTGTGCAATGCGCTGGAGAGCAGGAATAACCGGTACCAGTAGTTGCATGATTATCGAGGTGGTAATATAAGGATAAACGCCAAGGGCAGCCACACTGAAATTCTTCATCGCACCACCGCTGAAGAGGTTAAGCATACCGAGAAGCTGATTTTGCTCAAAGAGTTTGCTTAAGGCTGCTGTATCCACACCAGGTAATGGAATGTGAACCAAGAAGCGGAAAATAGCCAGAATCATCAGAGTGAATAAAAGCCTATGCCTCAAGTCCGGTAAAGCAACTATATCCTTCATCGCCTGAAAGAGGCGTGACCGTGTTTCTCTGCGTTGCATATTAAATCCTCTCTACCTTCCCACCAGCTGCAATAATCTTCTCCTCTGCGGCGCTGGAGAATTTTGTAGCCTTAACAACCAGAGAATGTTGAATCTCCCCAACACTAAGTATTTTAACTGCCTGTTTAGGAGATTTAACCAAACCCGCCTGATATAGTTTTTCAATATCCACTTCAGTCGCTTCAGGAAACATCTTTAATTCCCCTACATTAACGATATTGTATTTGATTTTAAAGATGTTTGTGAACCCTCTTTTTCTTGGCAACTTCTGTATTAGCGGTAACTGACCACCTTCAAATCCAAGACCCTTCCCTCCACCAGAGCGCGATTTCTGTCCTTTGCAACCCCTTCCTGAATACGTACCATGCCCACTCCCATTTCCTCGACCTACCTGCTTGTGCTTATGTTTAGAACCCAATGGTGATTTTAGCTCATCCTGTCTCATTCCACATCGCCTTCTTCCAAGTCTTCACTTTCTGCTTTGGCTGCCTTCTTTAAATTGGTCAAGGCAATAATTGTAGCTCTGGCTACGTTAATTCGATTGGAACTCCCCAGAGATTTGCTGACGATATCTTTAATGCCTGCCATTTCAAGCACAGCCCGAACTGTATTACTAGCAATCATCCCTGTTCCGGGGACTGCCGGCTTTAATAAAACCCTTGATGCTCCAAATTTCGACAGAATCTCATGGGGTATCGTTGTTTGAACAATAGGGACTTCAATCAATTCTTTTCGCCCTGCAGCGCCAGCCTTACGAATTGCCTCCGGAACTCCAGATGCTTTAGATAACCCAACTCCCACATGCCCATTCTGATCCCCGACTATCATTAAAGCACGGAAGCGCAGCCGTCTCCCTCCTTTGACCACCTTGGTTACACGGTCAATAGATAATAATTTTTCATTAATCTCCAGTCCCGAATCATCGATTTTGGACTGTTTTCCAATCACCCTGGTAACTGCTTTCATATAATAGACCTCATTTCACTCACAGTGAATTCACACAATATATCATTTAATATAAAAGCCCTTCCTTGCGAGCGCTTTCTGCGAGAGCCTTAACCCTACCATGATAAAGATACCCTCCCCTATCGAAAACAACTGTTTTGATTCCTTTATCTAAAGCCCTCCGAGCTATCAGTGAGCCAACAAGTTCAGAGGTTTGAGACTTAGTCCTCTTTTCAACAGTACCTTTTATCTGAAAATCAAGAGTGCTTACCGATACTATAGTCTTACTAACAGAATCATCTATGATTTGAGCGTAAATATGATTCAAACTGCGAAACACACACAATCTAGGGCGCGAAGGCGAACCAAATACCTTCTTCCTCACTCTTTGATGTCGTATTTTCCTACTTAGCATTGAATTCCTTTTAGCCATCACTTACCTACTCTTTAGATGCTTTACCTGCTTTACCTGGTTTAAGATGCAGTCTTTCTCCAGCATATTTAATACCCTTCCCTTTATATGGGTCAGCTGGCCGGACAGCACGAACCTTCGCCGCCATCTCACCTACACTTTCTTTATCAATACCCTGAATATGAATTCGGTTATTACCTTCGATAACAGCACTTATACCAGGTGGGAGAGGAACTTCGACGATATGGCTATACCCAACCTGTAACAAAATTTTGTCTCCCTCTTGGCGCACACTATATCCCACCCCTTTAATTTCCAAAATACGCTCAAAACCTTTGTTCACCCCTTCAACCATATTGGCCAACAGAGCTCTCGTAAGGCCATGCAGGGCACGAGATGCTCCACTGTCACTCGTACGTGTTACAACTAACCGCCCCTCTTTCAATTCAATCGGGGTAGCTAAAGAAAAAGAGCGGCGGAGCTGTTTCTTATCTTTCTTTACTATTACCTCATTTCCTTTAATCTCCGCATCAACTCCTTGAGGTAAAGAAATAGGCAATGACCCAATTCGAGACATCTATTCCTCCTAATCTAAATTACCACACATAGCATAATACCTCCCCACCAATATTATTTCGCCACGCCTTTTGTCCGGTCATAACTCCCTTAGGCGTAGATAAAATAGCTATACCCAAGCCACCATAAACACGTGGAATCTCTCCTTTTCCACCATAAACTCGCAAGCCAGGCTTACTCACCCTTTCCAACCCCAGCAAAGCCGGTTGCCCATCTGAGTATTTGAGATAAAGCTTTATAACCTGTTGAGATTTGCCTTTAATAGTTTCAAAATCCCTGATAAATCCTTCTTCTTTCAAGATTCGACTGATGGAGAGCTTCATACGAGAAGCAGGCACCAGAACCTCTTCATGGCCTACCACAACAGCGTTACGAATTCTAGTCAGCATATCAGCAATTGGATCAGTAACTGTCATTAAAACTCCTCACCAACTCGACTTTCTTACGCCAGGTATTTCCCCAGTTACAGCTAGCTCCCTGAAACAAATACGACACAGCCCAAATCTACGCATATAAGCGCGTGGACGGCCACATAACTGGCAACGATTCCGCTGTTGGATTTTATATTTAGGTACCCGGTTCGACTTAGCAATTTTAGATTTCTTTGCCATTTCATCCTCTCCTGAAAGGCATCCCCATGAGTTCCAGCAAACATCTAGCCTCGTCATTATTCGAGGCTGTAGTAACTATGGTTAGCTGTAAGCCGCGAACCTTGTCTACCTTATCATAATCAATTTCAGGAAAAACAAGTTGTTCTTTAATGCCTAGACTGTAATTACCACGACCGTCAAAAGAATCCGTTGAGACACCCCTAAAATCACGAAATCTCGGCATTACTATACTGACTAGTTTATTAAAGAAGTTGTACATTCGCTTTCCACGCAAGGTCACCATAAGGCCAATAGGCATGCCAGTTCTTAACTTAAACGTAGCAATAGATTTCTTTGCCCGTGTGATTACCGGGTGCTGCCCGGAAATCGTAGCTAAGTCTCTCTCCGCTGCTTCAAGGGCCTTGGGATTTTGTATTGCTTCACCTAAACCGATGCTAACTACAATTTTATCCAGTCTAGGCAACTGCATTAGGTTAGTATAACCCAGCCTTTCCTTCAGCAGAGGAACTATATCTGTGAAATATTTCTCTTTTATTTCAGAATCCATTCCATCCTTGCTCAATCGATTATTTCGTGGCAAGATGAGCAAACTCTCACCTTTCGACCATCATCGAGAGTACGAAATCCAATTCTTGTAGGACTGCCACATTTATCACAAAATAACTTGACGTTAGATACTGCAATTTGTCCTTCCAATTCAATTATTCCTGCTTGTCGGGTTCCACGTTTAGCCCGAGAGTGACGCTTTATCATGTTAATTCCATCGACCACTACCGTCTGTTTCTTAGCCAGAACACGACGTACCTTTCCCTTTTTCCCTTTATCCTTACCAGCAATGACCATCACGGTGTCGTTTTTCCTGATTTTCATCTCAATCTTATACTACCTCTGGAGCTAACGATATTATTTTACTGAAATTCTTATCCCTAAGTTCTCGGGCAACTGGCCCAAAGATGCGGCTCCCTTTAGGATTATTCTTATCTCCCAGAATCACCGCAGCATTTTCATCAAATTTTACGTAAGAGCCATCAGCGCGCCGATAAGAATTGGCCACACGTACCACCACTGCCCTGGTCACTTCCCCTTCCTTTACTATACCATGTGGCACAGCTCTCTTTACTGTAACAACGATAACATCGCCTACATGTGCATACCTTCGTCTGCTTCCACCAGGCACATTAATACACATCACTTGCTTGGCTCCCGTATTATCAGCTACTCTAAGTCTTGTATAAGATTGAATCATTTTCCCTTTAACTGGTCAGCCTTGGCTTCCTCACCCTTTGTTATTATACTTAAAACACGCCATTTCTTCTCTTTGGACAGCGGTCGTGTTTCCAGAATTTGGACTTCATCACCAACTTTACAAATACTGTCCTCATCATGAACTTTATACTTCTTGATTCGTCTAACAGGTTTCCTATAAAGTGGATGGATTTTTATAGTCTCTATGCCTACCACTACAGTCTTCGCCATTTTAGTGCCCAGTACTTGACCCGTTTTAATTTTTCTTTTTCCTATATAATTCATCTTATGCCAAGTTCCTTTTCCTTTATCACGGTGTTTACTCTTGCAATCTCCCTTTTTGCTCGAGACAACTCACGATGATTGATCAATTGTCTTGTTGCCAGGCGGAAACGCAAATTGAAAAGGTCCTCGTGCGCCGCTTCCAGTTTCTTCAATAGCTCTTCGGTGCTAAGAGCACGCATCTCCTCAACTTTCACTTTTATCCTCTTTTTTCACAAAGCTAGTGGCGATGGGGAGCTTATAACCAGCCAAATGTGTAGCCTCCCTTGCCATTTTTTCCTCTATACCACCAAGCTCAAACATTATCCTACCTCGTTTAACCACTGAAACCCAGTGATCGGGAGCTCCTTTACCTCCACCTTGCCTCGTTTCCGCAGGTTTTTTAGTTACAACCTTATCAGGGAAAATGCGTATCCACATCCGCCCGCCACGTCGCAGATATCTCACCAGCACTCTACGTGCTGCTTCAATCTGCCTCGCTGTGATCCATGCTGTCTCATTAGCTCTCAAGGCAAAATCGCCAAAAGCAATGTTAATACCCCTATGAGACGCACCCTTCATCCTCCCCCTATGTACTTTGCGGTACTTCACCCTCTTCGGCTGTAACACTCTCTCTCCTTATTTCAGAAATAATATCGCCCTTATAAATCCACACCTTAACTCCGATACGCCCCATTAATGTATGAGCTTCAGCAAAACCATAATCAATATTCGCACGCAATTTATGCAATGGCATTTGACCCTGATGAAGACTCTGAGCCCTCGCTATTTCAGCTCCCCCAAGCCTTCCTGCACACCTTATTTTCATCCCTTTAGCACCAAGTTGCATCGTCCTGAAAGACGCCTGTTTCATAGCACGCCGTACGGGAACCCTGGCGCCAATCCTATCAGCGATGTTCCTGGCTACCAGGCAAGCTTCAAGTTCAGGTTGCTCAATTTCCCTAATGGTTAACCTGACTTTCTCTCCACTAACCTCCTCCAGTTCTGTTTTCAATGCTTCAACATTCTGCCCGCCTCGGCCAATCAATATTCCAGGGTGTGCAGAGTAAATGGTTACGCTCAATTCATTTCCTGTACGTTCAATTTCTACTCGAGCAACATGCCCAGCAGCACACCTTTTTTCAATCGCCTTACGTAACTTTAAATCACTCATTAAAAAACTGACATAGTTCTTTTTACTATACCATTTAGCCGACCAACCACGAGTAAAGCCTAATCTAAAACCATAAGGATGAACTTTATGTCCCAATTTTATCCCTCCTCCAGGACAACTGTAATATGACTGGATCTTCTTAAAATAGGACTTATCCGACCCCTAGACTTCGGTCGATATCTTTTCAAAGTATGCCCTGAATCAGCAGAAATACTACTTATTCTTAGATTATTAGGCGATATCTGCAAATTATTCTCTGCATTAGCTACTGCTGATTTAATTGTTTTAGCTACAGCCTTCGCTGATGACGTAGGTAAAAAGCCAAGTATGGTTAATGCTTCATTGACTTCTTTACCTCGTACTATATCGACTACCAGGCGGACTTTCCTGGATGAGATACCAACGTCTTTTGTTACAACTCGTAGTTTTGCCAAATTTTATCTCCTCGCCTGTACAGTAACCTTTGCTTTAGTAATATGTCCTCTAAATGTCCTAGTGGAAACAAATTCGGCTAACTTATGTCCTACCATATTCTCCGTGATAAAAACAGGCATGTGTTTTCTGCCGTTATGCACAGCAATAGTATGTCCAATCATCTGAGGAAAAATAGTAGAAGCACGAGACCATGTTTTTATGATTGCCTTCTCCTTCGAGGAATTGAGTGCCTCAATCCTCTTTAGTAATTTGGCATCACAATATGGTCCCTTTTTCCGTGAACGTGACATCTCTATTTTTCCCTTCGCTTAACAATCATTTTACTTGATATTTTTCGACGACGTGTTTTATGACCCAAAGCTACCTTCCCCCAGGGGGTTTTGGGGTGTTTCAGTCCCACCGGAGATCTCCCCTCCCCTCCTCCATGTGGATGATCACGTGGAGTCATAGCAGAACCCCGTACTGTAGGACGTATTCCTAGCCATCGTTTAGCTCCAGCCTTACCCAGCTTCATATTTTCATGGTCAACGTTACCTATCTGGCCAATAGTTGCCCAACACCTTTCATGAAATCTACGCAATTCTGTCGACGGTAAGCGAAGCAAGACATACTTACTCTCCTTACTAATTACCTGGGCTGCAGTGCCTGCGCCGTGAACAAGTTGCCCACCCTTGCCTGGTTCTAACTCAATGTTATGCACCAGTACACCTGCAGGGATAGAAGCTAATGGTAAAGCATTACCAGGCTTTATCTCAACACCCTCTCCTGCCTGTATTACATCTCCGACGCCAAAGTTAAGGGGAGCCAGGATATACCGTTTCTCTCCATCAGAGTAATGGATTAAGGCAATCCTAGACGACCGATTTGGATCATACTCTATGGAGACAGCCTTTCCAGGCACTCCAATTTTGTTTCTCTTGAAATCGATAATGCGAAGCTTTCGCTTACTCCCCCCACCGCGATGCCGTACTGTAATCACAGCACGATTATTACGGCCTGCTTTTCTTTTTAACGATAGCAACAGGGATTTCTCAGGCTTTATACCGCTTAAATCTTCAAAAGAAGCTCCAACTTTCCTTCTCCTTCCAGGGGAAGTTGGCTTATAAGTCTTTAACATTAATTTACTCTCCAGGCCTTCCTTATGGATGTTTTCTCTGCCAACGGGTCTTCCTCAAAAGTTTCTTATGCCGATGCTTCGACATCTTATTTTTTCTCCATTTAACAACTGAGCCCAAAGCTTACCTTCCCTCCTTATCCTGATAAAAGGTCAAAACAACAGAGATTACCATAGACCACCATCGACTATCCGTGTTTGGTTTCATCCACAATAGCAACCTTAAACTCCTTCAAAAAAGGTAATCTTATCTTCAGGTCCCAGTCTTACCACCGCTTTCTTCCAAGATGACTCCTCTATTATCCGCCCACCCATCCTCCTGCTCTTTCCAGGGACAGTAATCACATTTACTTTAACCACTCTTACTTTAAAAGCCTTCTCTATAGACTTCTTAATCTGTGGTTTAGTTGCATGCTTGGCAACTTTAAAAATATATTCGTTCTTTTCTTCCTTCAGCATAGTACTCTTCTCTGTGACTAGAGGACGTCGTAAAATTTCATAGGTATACATGTTTAATTACCTCTGGTTTTCCATATCTTTTCTATATTCCGTAATGCGGCGACAGTGACTACCAATGTCTCATAAGAGAGTAGCTCCAGAACGTTTATTTGAGCAGAAGGCAATACCTTAATATTGCCTAAATTGAGCGCCGATCTCACCACATTGACATCAGACCCTTCAGTGACAATCAGTACATTATTCACTACGTTTAGTGCTCTTAAAACATTGCTTAAATCCTTCGTCTTTGGCCTTTCAAAGGAAAGATCCTCCAGTACTTTCAAATCTCCTTCGTTCACCTTAGATGACAACACACACTTTATCGCCAAACGTCTCGTTTTTTTAGGCATAGATTGATGATATGTACGTGGTTTCGGGCCAAAAGCTACTCCACCTCCTCGAAGGAGTGGAGACTTCGCATCCCCTCTTCTCGCCCTTCCAGTATGTTTTTGTGCATATAATTTACGTCGACTACCCTTAACTTCCCCTCTCGACTTCGCAAAGGCTGTTCCTTGACGCCGATTAGCCAGCTGCATCACCATTGCTTGATGAACCGCAGCTTCATTAAAAGAGAGGCCGAAGACACTGTCACTGAGCTCCGTCTGCCCAACGATTTCTCCTGCCAAATTATAAACAGAAGTATTCATATTCTACTTATTTACCTTTTCTATAGTCAGTATAGAATTTCTTGCTCCTGGTATAGCTCCATTTACCAGCAGTAGATTACGATCCACATCAACCTTTACTACCTTGAGATTACGTACAGTACACTTTGCATTTCCCATATGTCCTGCCATATGTAACCCTTTAAGCACTCGCCCTGGAGAGGTAGCTGCGCCGATCGAACCAGGGGCGCGATGACGGTCAGACTGTCCATGTGTCTTAGGTCCGCCTTTAAAATGATAACGTTTTACCACACCAGCAAATCCTTTACCTCTCGAAATACCTCTGACACTTACCCAGTCACCGGTGTTTAAAAAAGCCAAATCCACTCTTTCACCATCTTTAATCGATTCAATATCCTCAATTCTAAATTCTCGCAGACAGGCAAGATTACCTGCCATTTCTTTATTATCACCTAATCTTTTGAGATGTCCTTTTTGTGGAGCGTTAAGCCTTTTAGATTTTTCAAAACCCAATTGAACAGCATTATAGCCATCCTTAGCCTGCTTCTTCACTTGAGTGACGTAGCATGGACCCGCCTCAATAGCCGTTACTGCTAACGCTTCTCCCGTATCCAGGAAAATGCGCGTCATACCTATCTTTCTACCGATAATATTTTCAAACATCCTTTTACTACAACTTGATATCTATTTCTACTCCGGAAGCTACATTTATCTGAGTCAAGGCATCAATAGTTTTATTTGTAGGTTGTAAAATGTCGATGAGCCTTTTATGTGTCCGGATTTCAAACTGTTCTCTAGAATCTTTATCTATATTGGAGGCACGAATAACACAAAACTTTTCTATCGTTGTAGGCAGTGGCACAGGACCAACTACTATAGCTCCGGTACGTTCTACTACTTCTACTATCTGGCTCATAGCCTGGTCCACCAATTTATAATCAAAGCCTTTGATTTTGACTCGAACTTTCTGGCTTGCCATCAACCGCCCTCCATTGTAGTAAGAACCTGCTCAGTTAATCCTTTAGGTAACTCTGCATATTTATAGAACTCCATGGTGTAAGTCGCCCTGCCTTGACTAAGTGACCTCAAAGCACTAACGAAACCAAACGTTCTCGCTAGAGGGATAAAAGAACGAGTAACAGAAGCCCCCTCATTAGTTTCTGTGCTATAGATATGTGCTCTACGAGAACTTAATTCCCCGACTATATCGCCCAGGAACTGAGACGGTGATAGAATTTCCGCCTTCATAATCGGTTCCAGGAGAATTGGCTCTGCCTGAGCTATTCCATCCTTTAATGCAATTGACCCTGCTATTCTAAATGCCATTTCTGAAGAGTCAACCTCATGAAAAGTACCATCAAATAAAGTGACTTTAACATCTATTACAGGATAACCTCCCAAACAGCCACTCTGCAGAGCTTCCTTGATACCTGCTTCTACTGCAGGAATAAACTCCTTTGCTATAGCACCACTGCGGACTTCGTTGGAGAATTCAAACCCGCTGCCTCTCTCACCCGGTGCCAGCTTAATCCATACATGGCCGTACTGCCCCTTGCCCCCTGATTGGCGGATAAACTTGCCTTCGGACTCCACAAGTTTAGTAATCGTTTCTTTATAAGCCACACGAGGCTTGCCAACTGAAACCTGTACTCCAAACTCACGAAATATGCGCTCTGCCAGTACCTCAAGGTGTAATTCACCCATCCCCGAGATTATCACCTGGCCCGTCTCTGAATCGCTTTTAGTCTTAAAAGTGGGATCTTCGCTAGCTAGCTTAACGAGCACATCGCTTAATTTATCCTGATCTGCTTTGCTTTTAGGCTCGATGGCCATAGAAAGGACCGGCTCAGGAAAACTTATCGATTCAAAAAGTACAGGATGAGAGCTATCGCAGAGAGTATCTCCCGTCTGGGTTTTTCTCAAGCCCACGGAAGCTATAATACTACCCGTATCAGCCATGCTCACTTCCTCACGGTTGTTAGCATGCATAATATATAGCCTACCTAAACGCTCCTTCATTTCTTTTGTAGCGTTAAGAATTTGCATGCCACTCTTGACTTTTCCAGAATACACCCTCAGGTAAGTAAGCTTGCCCATAAAAGTATCAGTAACAACTTTAAAAGCTAATGCAGAAAATGGTTCTTCATCGCTGGCCTTATAGAAGACTTCTTTTTTTCTTCGCAGGTCAACAGCACAAACTGAGGGAACATCCAGTGGAGAGGGAAGGTAGTTTACAATGGCATCAAGCAAAGGCCTGATACCTTTACCCTTTAAGGCAGTACCACAGAGTATAGGAACCACCCGGCTTTCCACAGTCATTTGTCTTATGGCAGCTTTAAGCTGTGAAGATGGAATCTCTTGACCGTCAAAATATTTGAGCATAATATCATCATCACATTCAGCCACCTTTTCAATAAGGGCATCCCGATATTTAATCGCAATAGCCTTATAATTTTCAGGAATAGCTTCTTCTAACGGCATCAACTTGGGGTCTTCAAAGAAAGTAACAGCTTTGTTATCTACGAGGTCTATGACTCCGAGGAAAGAAGCTTCACTACTCAATGGAAGCTGAATAGGCAATACACTTGCCTGTAAACGCTTTTTTAACATCTCAACCGTACGGTAAAAGTCAGCGCCAAGTCTATCCATCTTATTAATAAAGCAAATTCTGGCTACATTATATTTGTCTGCCTGGCGCCACACCGCTTCTGATTGAGCTTCAACTCCAGCCACAGCATCCAGTACTACAACGCCCCCATCCAACACTCGTAGACTACGTTCTACCTCAGCAGTAAAGTCCACATGCCCAGGAGTATCAATAATATTTATACGATGCTCATCCCATTGGCATGTAGTAGCTGCTGAAGTGATAGTAATACCACGCTCACGTTCCTGATCCATCCAATCCATCACCGCGGTTCCTTCATCCACGCCCCCGATTTTATAAGTACGACCAGCATGATAGAGAATTCTCTCTGTAGTAGTAGTCTTGCCAGCATCGATGTGGGCAATGATTCCTATATTGCGTACCTTTTCCAAAGGGAATGTCCGTGACATAAGCTTACCTTTTACCTCAAGTACTGCTTGCACCTTAACCTCTTACCAGCGATAATGGACAAAGGCCTTATTCGCCTCCGCCATCCTATGAACATCATCACGTCTTTTAATTGTTGCACCTTGTCCTTGTATAGCATCGACTAATTCTGCAGCCAATTTCTCTGCCATGGACTTCCCAGAGCGTTTTCGTGCCGAAGTGATAATCCAGCGCATGGCCAATGCATTCCCCCTGTTTTTTTCAACTTCTATAGGGACCTGGTATGTCGCTCCTCCAACACGCCGTGGTTTAACCATAAGTTGAGGGGTAACATTACCAATGGCTTGCTCTAAAGCCTCTACAGGTTCACTGCTAATGTGCTGACTGGCAAGTTGCATTGCTTCATAGACAATATTTTCAGCTGTCGCTTTTTGTCCTCTCATCATAACTCTACTAATCAATTTAGCTACTGTCTGGTTATTATATCTAGCATCAGGTGCTATCACTCTCTTTTTTATGTTCTTAGCTTTTCTGGACATTTACTTCTCTCTGCTAATCCTGATTTCGCTTAGTACCATATAAGCTACGACCTCGCTTCCGACCAGCTACTCCCTCAGTGTCAAGTGTTCCTCGAATAATATGATAGCGTATACCCGGGACATCCTTGACCCTACCACCGCGAATCAATACCACCGAATGCTCTTGCAGGTTATGTCCTTCACCGGGTATATAAGCATTCACTTCCATCCCATTGGTCAATCTGACACGTGCAACTTTGCGCAGTGCAGAATTGGGTTTTTTAGGTGTAACAGTTTTAACTTGAATACAAACACCTCTCTTTTGAGGAGACCCTTGCCCCCACCTTGTTTCATTTTTCATAGCATTGTGAACAAAATGAAACGCAGGAGCTTTGGTACGCTTGGTATTCTTTTTTCGCCCCTTCCGAACAAGCTGGTTAATAGTTGGCATTAATATTAATTACCTCTCCTTTTATACAACCAAAAAAGCCACCTAGCTATTCACTGGACTACTACATCCAAAAACCCAGCCCAGTTGCAACTAGCTGGCTTTTCTTTAGCCTAAAGCTGTCTATATCCTATCTGTAGCCACTAAACATGAAAATCTATCATAAAGAATTATATGTGTCAAACTCACGAATTGAATTGTGTTAATGTTCAGTAGGGATTAGATTGTAATTGATTTTTCACTTACCAGATACAATTGCTTAATCAAGTTGTATATATCATTACGGTAATACAGTATAAGAACGACACGATATTCGAGTAGGAATTGGCTGAGTCCATTTCCCCCTGAGATATTACCAACTGCACCAACCTATTACCCAGAAGGCTTCAAATAAGTGTAAAATATAGGAGTTTATTTGTGGAGAATGAGTGAAAAACTGGCCAGCGGCTATGCAGTTGTTAATTGTTGGCTTTTATGTAGCCTTCAGTATGCTTATCCCGACGGGAATAGGATTCTGGCTGGACAAGAGAACTTCCCGTGAATTTCCATTACTCACACTCATTGGGCTTGGCCTCGGTACAGTAATAATGGCTTTGGGAGTTTTCCGTATGTTACAGCCATTCTTACAGGAGGCGAAAAGAGAAGGAAAGCAAGATCAGCTTCATGGCCCATCAAAAATATTGGCAAAATTGACCTCTGCTAAAAAAACAGAGAATCGAAAGTACGATGATGACGAATAGAAAATACCCAAGGCTCTCATCAAAGAGAATAATTGTCATCTTAGGGCTTATGCTCCTGGCTTTAGCAGTGATCAGTTTTGTAGGTGGAAATGTGGGGGCACTGATAAGGGGCAAGGAGCCATTAAGTATCTTTGCTATTAGTAAACCTCAGCCTCAATTACCACCGGAGAGACTTTTCCCCAACCTACTTATAACGAATACATTAATCGCTTCATGGGTTAGTATTATAGGATTGCTTGGTCTATTCTTCGCTGCAAGTCGCAAAATGAAGCTTATTCCGCATGGCCTTCAGAACTTTGTGGAATTCATTTATGAAACAGCAGGGAACTTCGCTGAAGGTCTGGCTGGTAAGCAATGGGGGAGAGTGTTTCTTCCTGTCTGTTTGACCATATTTCTGTTTGTACTGCTTAATTCCTGGATTAGCCTCATCCCTGGGTTCGAGTCTATAACTATGAATGGCAT
>CAYVML010000017.1:0-16390 GCA_964452475.1 uncultured Dehalococcoidales bacterium | reverse complement strand
CCTGAGTAGGGGTGATTTAACTCTTTTTTGGTATGAAGGTAACGATTCTTTTGCTCGGGAATTAATAGATACCTGTCAGCAGGGACTTATTAGATTGACTCATAATATCGGCACCTGTCCTGAGAAGCTCATTAAGGTGTATGTTTATGCCTCAGCCAGGGATTTGCAAGGGGCGATGATTTTCCCCCGGGAGTGGACCGGGGGTGCTGCCTTTACCGAGTTTGATACGATAGTGATTGGTATCTCAGCTGATAATGTTCAGTGGGGGACGGAGGCTTTGGTTCATGAATTAACCCACCTGGTTGTGCACCAGGCAGTTTTTAGTCCCTATGGCCGGCTGCCCACATGGCTTGATGAAGGTTTAGCTATGTATAATGAAGGAGCACTGGCCCCTTCCTTTCAATCCCGACTGGACGAGGCAGTTGAAGCAAATAAGTTGATTTCGGTGCGCAGCCTGTGCAGTTCCTTCCCTGCTGAGCCTGACGGGGCTTATCTTGCTTATGCTGAGAGCTATAGTCTTGCTGAATATCTCCTGACAAATTATGGACAGGATAAAATGCTCAGTTTGTTTACTCTCTTCAAGAAAGGGAGCACCTCCGATGAAGCTTTGGAACAGGTTTATGGATTTACTATAGCTGGGCTTGATACACGCTGGCGTCATATGTTGCTCAAACCTGTGGCTCAGAGCAGAAAACCGGCGATGCATCCTGGGCTGGTAGCAGTGATATCGGCCTTAGCTACCTCATTAACCCTGGCTGCTGCCTTAGCTTTAGAGGAGAGAGACTGGCGGAGGGTACATGCATAGTATTCAATCCAGAATAAGGAAAACCTTCAGACTGGTATTGTTGACTGGCGTAATTAGCGCCGTTGTATTTTCAGCGATTGCCTGTCAGCCTATTCCTGCTACCCAAAGCAATAGTGTACTCAGTCTTTATGGTGCTGATCCTATAACACTTGACCCTGCTATTTCTGGGGAGATGGTCTCTCATAGCTATATCACGCAGATATTCAGTGGACTGGTGCGTCTCGATGATGAGCTGGAAGTAGTACCTGATATAGCCGAGAGCTGGCAGGCGAGCCCGGATGGCTGTACTTACACTTTTTCTCTTCGGTCTGGGGTGAAATTCCACAATGGAAGAGAGGTTCTAGCTGAGGATTTTAAATATTCCTGGGAGCGAGCCTGCAACCCTGAGACAGGTTCTCAGACGGCGCTAACATATCTCGGTGATATCGTTGGCGCCGGAGAGGTATTAGCAGGTGAGGTGGAACAAATTTCAGGGGTCAGGGTTATCAGTGATTATGTACTGGAGGTAACCATTGATGCCCCCAAAGCCTATTTCCTATGTAAGTTGACGTATCCGACTGCTTTTGTGGTTGACAGAGCTAACATAAATGTGGGGGAAGGGTGGTGGCGTCAGCCTGTGGGGACAGGGCCTTTTGAACTGAGAGAGTGGGTTCCTGGAAATGTTTTGGTTCTGGAACGAAATGAGCTGTACTATGCTAAATTAGCCAGGCTGGAGCAAATAGTCTTTCACCTTCTGGCTGGTATTCCTATGGTTATGTATGAGAGGGGGGAGATAGATACTACCCCTGTTTACCAGAACTACATTGACCTGGTGAATGATACGGCAAGCCCATTCCATAATGAACTAGTGGTGACCCCCGAACTCAGTTTTTATTATATTGGCTTTAATGTGAATAAGGAGCCTTTTAATGATGTGAATATCCGCCAGGCCTTCTGTTATGCCGTGGACAAGGGGCACATCATCAATGTGATATTGAAAGGGATGGTAACTGAAGCCAGGGGTATTTTACCTCCAGGCATGCCTGGCTATAATGCTGCTCTGGAGGGACTTAATTATGATTTACATAAGGCGAGGGAGCTTATAGCTACTTCAAAATATGGCGACCCTAAAAAGCTACCACCGATTACTATTACCATTCCAGGTTATGGAAATAGCATCCCTGAATACCTGGGAGCCATGATTGAAACTTGGCGAGAAAACCTTGGGGTCGAGGTATCAGTGAGGCAACTGGAGACTGAGGATTTTCTTTACCACTTCAAAGAGGAAAGCGACGAGATGTTTATGCTGGGGTGGGTGGCTGATTATCCCGACTCAGACAACTTCCTGAACACCCTCTTTCATTCGAGTAGTGAGAATAATGCATTTGGTTATATCAATCCAGAGGTAGATGCGTTGTTGGATGATGCTGCAATTGAGCAGGACAGCATTTTACGACTGTCTCTCTATCGTCAGGTTGAGAGGCAGGTTGTTAACGAAGCTATTTGCTTACCTTTTTCCTTTGGCATGAACTATATCCTGGTTAAACCATATGTAAAGGACTATGTAGTAAACCCACTGGGCATTCCTGACTTGAGGCAGGTTTATATCGAGCAGGACTAGCTATTGGTAGCTTCAACTTTCAGGTGGAAGTTTTTGCCATAGCTCTTTTATTCTGGCTTCAAGCTGGCTCAAGTTGTCATCGTTATAAATCAGTTCATCAGCGTATTTCATCTTCTCCCGAACAGGCATCTGTGCCCTGAGGCGAGCCAGAATTTGAGTTTCTGCGTTTCCTGTGTCGTTGCTCATCCGTTGCAGCATTTTATCCCTGGAAGTTATTACCAGCCAGGTTATATCCACCATGTCCTGCCACCCTGCCTCAACGAGTAAGGTGGCCTCCAGCGCAACTGTTTCTACTTGCTGGTGGCGATAAGAGCTGATTTTCTGTTGTGCTGCCTTACGTATTTGTGGATGCACAATTCTATTCAGCAGGGCAAGCGATGCCTGGCTGGAGAAAACCAATTGCCCCAACTTTTTACGGTCTATCTCATCATTTCCCCTGACGATAGCTCTGCCGAAATTATCAATTAGTTCCTGCCAGGTCGAGCTATGTGGTCTATAAACTTGATGTCCCAAATTGTCGGCGTCTATGATAACAACCCCCAGCCTGCGCAGAATCTGGCAGATGGTGCTTTTACCGCTACCTATGTTACCGGTTACCCCAATTATTAGCATTGATTATCTAATTATAGTATGCCATTTAATTTAATGCAGCAGGGAGCAGTGTAAGTCGAAGACATAGAAATATCAATTTTCTCTGACCGGGGAATAATGTAGTAAAGGTGACTCTATGGTATTGTCTTAATAAGGTGTAGTGTTATAATATTTATCAATGGAAAGGGAAGCTATGCTTTACCAGAAGCTTCCTGAAGACAGAGTGCGCTGCAATATCTGTCAGAGGCGCTGTCTTATCGACCCCGGTAAAATGGGGGTCTGTCGTATGCGTCTTAATCGTGACGGCATCCTGTATACGATGAATTATGCCGAGGTTTCCTCACTAGCAGTTGACCCTATCGAAAAAAAACCGTTATTCCACTTTTTCCCCGGGAGCAAGGCATTTTCTCTGGGTGGTTGGGGTTGTAATTTTCATTGCCTTGACTGCCAGAACTGGGAAATAGCCTGTGTTGATATGTCGGAAGACTCACGGCAGGTGTCTCCAGAAAAGGCGGTGGAACTGGCCAAGCGTAATAATTGTGCAGGAATAGCCTGGACTTATAATGAGCCTACAATATGGTTTGAATACACCCTGGATTCAGCCAGGCTTGCTAAACAGAATGGTCTTTACACTGTGTATGTTACCAATGGCTATATCACTCCTGAGGCACTGGATGTGATAGGCCCTTATCTTGATGCATGGAGGGTTGATATTAAGGGCTTTAGCGATGGCTTTTATCGACGTCTGGCTGGATTACCCCACTGGCGTGGCATTCTCGATGTGGCCAGGCAGGCCAGAGAGAAATGGAATATGCATGTTGAAGTGGTGACTAACGTTATCCCCGGCATGAACGATGATGAAGAACAGCTCGGAGGCATTGCAGCCTGGGTTCGCGATAACCTGGGAGAGCTTACTCCCTGGCACCTGACACGCTTTTACCCTATGTATAAGCTGGCGGACTTAGCTCCTACCCCGGTAGCTACACTGGAGAAGGCTTATGCTATTGGAAAAAAGGCTGGTCTGAGCTTTGTATATCTGGGTAATGTGCCGGGACATCAGTATGAAAATACCGTGTGCTATTCCTGTGGCGAAGTTATTATCCGTCGTACCGGCTATAATACCGAGATGCTTGGACTTAATGGCGCTCGCTGTCAGTTCTGTGCTGCGAACCTTAACTTCAGAACAAACCCTGAATAAGCAAATACTGGAATATTATTTATCTTCCTCAGGTAGAGGGAGATTGAGGGAGGAGCTATGGACAAAGGAGTAAATCCTATAGTTAAGCTGGCAAGAGATACGGTAGAGAGCTATGTCTGCGATGGTAAAATGGCTCAAGCAGGCGAGCTTATCCCGGAGATGAAGGAGAAGGCGGGTGTATTTGTTTCCATCCATAAACACGGGCAATTGAGGGGCTGTATTGGTACTTTTGAACCGGTTAAAGAAAATGTAGCTGAGGAAATCATAGCCAATGCTATTAGCTCTGCTACCAGGGACCCTCGCTTCCCTCCAGTAAAGGCCTCCGAACTGGCTGACCTGGAATATAATGTTGACATTCTCAGCAGGCCTGAGCAAGTGAAAGGAATCGAGCAACTTGATCCAAAGAGATACGGCGTGATTGTGGAAAGCGGCTTCAATAGAGGGCTGCTGTTGCCAGACCTGGAGGGGGTGGATACTGTGGAAAGACAGATTGAAATTTGCCGTCTGAAGGCTGGAATCCCTCTTGTCGGACCGGTTACTCTCTATCGCTTTGAAGTTAGAAGGTATAAATAATGCATGTTACCGGGAATATGCAAAATAAGGGAGGTGTATCTTGGTAAAATTTCTGATGCTACCCAAGAACACAAAATTTTATGATTTATTTGAGCAGGGGACGGCCAATCTGGTGCTTGCTGCTGAAAGGCTAACTGACCTCTTTGAAAATTATGAGGATGTCGAGTCGAAGGCTAAGCAGCTTAAGAAACTGGAAGAACAGGGCGATACTATCACCCATCAGGTGCTACAGCGATTACATCGTAGCTTTGTAACGCCAATTGATAGGGAGGATATCAGTTTACTTGCGCACACATTGGATGATGTGCTGGATTTTATTGAAGCGGCAGGCAGGACTGCATTCCTGTATCGCATTGACCAACCTACAGAAAGAGCTCGCCAGTTATGCTCTATCATACTGAAAATAGCCTATGAGTTGAACAAGGTGTTGCCTCGTTTACGCTATCGTGACCAGTTTAATCAGATTCTGGAGGAATGTGTGGAGATAAATAGCATGGAAAATGAGGCTGATGATGTACATCATGCTGCCCTTGCAGAGCTATTCCATAATTGCAGTGACCCCTGTAAAATAATCAAGTGGCGTGAGATATATCAGCATATGGAAGAAGCTACTGATAGGGGTGAGGATGTAGCTAATGTACTTGAAGGCATCGTCTTGAAGAATGCCTGAATCCCTGCTTTTGCTAATCGGCGTGATTGTCCTGGCCATAGGCTTTGGTGTGGCTAATGGCTTTAATGACGCTGCTAATGCAATTGCTACGGTCATTGGTACCCGCACTCTATCCCCCAGAACGGCGGTGATGTTGGCTGCCTTCTTCAGTTTTATCGGAGCAAGCACAGGTACAGCTGTAGCCATCACTATCGGCAAAGGGATAATCTCTCCGGAGTTGCTTACTACCCGGATGGTACTGGCGGGTACGATACCTATTATCATCTGGGCGTTTGTTGCTTCGTACCACGGTATGCCAATCAGCACCACGCATGGGTTGGTTGGTGGATTGATAGGAGCGGGTATTGCTATAGAAGGGAATGGAGTTATCGTATGGAGTATCCTTGTCAAGGTGCTGGCGGCGATTGTTATCTCGCCGCTGCTTGGTTTTATTGGTGGATTAGTTGGAATGGTTGTCGTCACGTGGTTATTCAGGAACGTAACACCTGAGAAAGGACGCCTCCTTTTTAGCAAGCTACAGATAGTCTCGGCTGCTTTTCTTGCATATAGTCATGGTAAAAATAATGGTCAGATTCCCCTTGGCTTAATATGTATGGGTTTAATGGCCTATTGTGCAGAGGCCAAATTTGTCATTCCATGGTGGGCGGTCATTGTTTCAGCCGTTTCAATCAGCTTTGGTATGGCTGTTGGAGGGGGACGGGTGATTGAAACAGTAGGTCTCAGAATGACGACGTTACGGCCGGTTCATGGATTTGTTGCGGAGACGGCTGCTGCCACGGTAGTTGAGTGTGCCTCTGCGCTTGGGATTCCAGTGAGCACAACGCATTGCTCCAGCAGTGCGGTGATGGGAGTTGGCTCTTCCAGACGGTTATCAGCGGTGAGATGGGGTGTTGCCCAGAATATAATGTTAGCCTGGGTGTTTACCCTTCCTGTTTGTGTTGCCATTGGCTGGATTATCGGCATTGTTATAAAAGTCCTTTGATTGCTATAGACCATGGCAAAAGGTAGTGTGCTGGATAGATATACTGGCGTCCAGAGAGAAACGATGCTCAGAATAAAGATTTTATTGAAATAATGGAATGTGGGGGTATGTTGAAGAATGTCTGATTCCCTGCTTTTTCTGATTTGCGTGATTATAGTAGCTATTGGCTTTGGCATTGCCAATGGTTTTAATGATGCTGCCAATTCCATAGCCACGGTGATTGGCACACGTTCACTTTCAGCGCGGTCGGCTGTAATAATGGCTGCCTGTTGCGAGTTTCTAGGAGCAGCTACAGGAACAGCGGTTGCTATAACTATCGGTAAAGGTATAGTTAACTCCGAATTTATGAATATGAGCATTGTGCTGGCTGGGGCGGGGGCAATTGTTATCTGGGCTGTCCTGGCTACTTATTATGGGATGCCTATCAGTCTGACGCACGGACTGGTGGCTGGATTGGTTGGTGCTGGGATTGCCACTGGTGGCGTAGACATTATCGTATGGGGAGTACTGGGCAAGGTAGTCTCTGCCGTTGGCATTGCTCCACTCCTTGGCTTTACAGGAGGTTTTCTGGTAATGGTGGCCATAATGTGGATTTTCCAGAGAAGTTCGCCTGAAAAGATGCGGACCCCCTTCAGAAATTTACAGGTTATCTCCGCTGCCTTACTTGCGTATAGTCATGGTAAAAACGACGGGCAGATGCCTATAGGCCTGATTGCCATGGCATTAATGGCATACAGTGGCAGTGGACAGTTTATTATTCCTTTCTGGGCTGTCATAGTCTCTGCTGCTTCAATCAGCCTTGGCACTGCGGTGGGAGGATGGAGAGTTATCAGTACCATGGGATTGAAAATGACAAAATTACAGCCTGTTCAAGGATTCGCAGCTACTATAGCGGCAGCTTCTGTTATTGAAAGCGCCTCTAATCTGGGCATACCGGTAAGTACCACTCATTGTGCCAGCACTGCTATTATGGGAGTGGGCGCTACCAGACGCCTCTCTGCTGTCAGGTGGGGTATAGCCAGAAAGATAGTAATGACCTGGATTATAACTTTTCCTGCCTGTGCTATTCTTGGCTGGCTTATCGCCACTGTCTTAAAGCTCATTTCTTAAAACAATAGCTCAGTAGCTGCTCACTTCTGCCTCTGGTGGTGTTTATATTTCCAAACTCACCATTGTGAGCGTAGCACAGCAAGCCAATATTCCACGGGGAGATTGCCAGGTTGTCTGTGGCTCCTCGCAATGACGGAATAAATAAGCCTTATTCTATAAGCTGGGCAGTCCCTTCCCCAGGTCGTTTAGCGCCTGTATCTTCTTGCGAGTCTCCTCTATCTGTATTTTATTGTCCGACGAATACTGGAGCGCTTTCTGGTAGAACCCCTCTATCTTGGGTATCGTGGATAACTGCGATAGAATCAGGGTGACGTCGATAAAGTGTTTTTCTCCAGGGAAATCCCCGCCTCGGATGAGGGCACTGGGGGCAATTTCTTTCAGGTAGTCGCTGACACTCTTGACCATGTCCATGTTCATCTCTTTTGGGGGCCCTGAGATAGCATAGATAATTTTATTGGCGTCCTTTGGATCACAGCTTATAGAAAGGTCGCTCACCGAGGCATCGAGGGCTTGTGAGCCTCTGAAACTCTCTACTGCCTTCTCCCGGAAGTGTTTCTTTCTTATCTCCCAGGGGAAGCGAAATGCAGGTAGCTCGGTTCTGCCAAGTCCGAGGGCTGTCCAGCCTTCTATTGAGGCAATCAGGTCACCGGCATCAATTGTTCGGGCGCCTACGTGCTTGTGCTTGGTTATCTCTCCTGCGCAAAGCAGGTCATAGAATGGGGCAGCAATTGCCTTATTTATTTTTTCGATATTATTGATAAGGCTGGCGTCTTTTCTAACATATCGCTGGTTATCTGCCAGGAAAACCGCGTCCACCACATCATAGATGGATTTCAGGCAGGTAGCCGAATTATAGACGCTCCTGGCCTCGCTGTTGACTTCATGTTCAAAAGGAAGCACAACCAGGGCGTAGATGGGCTTGGATAGATAGCGTTCCTTAATCATCTGGGCCAGTATCGGTAGTGCTCCCGAGCCAGTACCACCAGCGGTTCCAGCAATCAACAGGAAAGCATGACTTTCGTAGATGCCTGACTCTGCTTTCATGGCATCAATCATCTTATCGCCGTCTTCCCTGGCAAGCTCCGCACCCAGCTCATTTATCTTGCCCACTCCATGTCCCAGCGTCTGACGCAGACCGATGATAATGCGGTGCATATAGTCTTTCTTGATATATCGCAGCCCGGTCAAATCAGCCTGGTCGGTGTTTATAGCGAATACGTTCGGCGCTATGCTCGCCTTACGCTCAAGCTGGGCTTTATGGTTGAGTCTGGCGAAATGGTCAGCAATCCGTGAACCACATTGTCCTAACCCTATGACCGTTAATTTCATTTCCTGCCTCCTCTGCTTTAATTTGCGCTGTATCCATGCTGTAACTATTAATATATGAAGTTACTCTAGGGTTTCTATGCCTGGATATTTATACCTTAATAATACCGTATTAGCTCAGAAAAAACACCCTCTCGGGATTCTTCTAGTCATAAAAATCCCTGCCTCTCCTTATCATGACGATAACCAGGAAGGCAATAAGTACTGCTGCCAGGGCAATGATGGTGATGAAAGACCATAAAGGCAACAAGCCAGCTTTAAAGGAAGAGGTAGCGCTCCAGCCGCTGTCGTTCATGGCGCCATCGATAGCTTTTACTCTCCAGTAATAGTCACCATAGTCGAGAGCCTCTATCTCTGTAATGCTGTAACTGGTAACGGTCAGTCCGGTTCTGGATATCAGCACCTGGGCAAAATCAGGGGTTGTTGCTAGCTCCAGGTTGTAGCTGACTCCACTCGGGTCTGTTACTGCCGCCCACTCGAATTTGGGGGTTACTTTGCCTATCTTCCCTATCCTGATGCCATCCTCTGGTGCCTTCATCGCCGGAATGGGTGGTGCTGTTGACTCCATGGTGAAGGTGTAACTTTTCGAGCTAGAGCCATAGCTAACGACGACAGTATGGGCTGCCTGATGTGTGCTCTGGGTGTGGGTAGCGGGGAAGCTAATGGACGGCAGGTTTCCATTGGCATCGGTGGTGCTGCTTTTTACAGTGGTACCGTCATATTTTACGGTGACAGCAGTGCTTGCAGGAAGACCTGTACCGCTGATGTTTATTACTGTATCAATATTTCCCTCTGTAGGTGTCATTGAAAGGGTTGATTTTATCTCGAACTTCAGCTCGTCAAGGTCGCTTTCATCTGTATCGTCTCCCTCGACTGTTATGGCATAGGTACCCGCGCCGACGGTGGGAGCCTTGAAGGTTTTCTCCCAGCAGCCATCTTCATCTGCTGTGAAGCTGCTTACTACGGTATCTCCGTCGAAGAATATCTCGATGCCCTTTTCTTCACTGACAAAGCCACTACCGGAGACGGTTACCTCAGTGCCGGCAATCCCGCTCTTGACATCGCTGCTGATACCAGCTGATACTTCGAAAGGGGCGCCCTTGATGTGGTAGTCGGCGATATCATCGTTCTCATCACCAACTGCATAAACCCAGTGTTCCCCATGGCTGGCTGCTGGTATTGTAAAGGTAATATCTTCCTTCCAGGTTCCCTGGTGCTCAATGTCGTCATCTATCTCGACGTCGGTGCCGGCGTCGTTGGCAGACCATGCCACCACGTAGTCAGTGCCTTCATCCAGGTCGGCCAGTGTGGAGGAGGATGGCTCACCGGTATCCAGCATCAGCCATATCTCGAAATCAGAGTCATTCTCATCCCAGCCGAAGCCAGACATAGCAACTTCAGTGCCAGCAGCTCCTGTATCTTCGTCTATCTCTATGTATGGATAGACCGTGAAGGTTACGGTAGCAACCTCCTCTTGCGGATCATCCTCATCGCAGAGCCAGATCTCATGTTCTCCTGAATAGCATTCAGGTATGGTAAACTGAATATCATCACGGTCGAATTGATATTCATATTGAGGGTCGGGATCATCTGAAACTTGTACGTTGTCTCCTGTATTTTTGTATTCTTCATTGGGCCAGTCTTCCTCATCGTTTTCATCGATCTCGAAATACAGGTACAGGTCGTCACCATGTGTATCAGACCACGAACCATCGAGACCTATTGTATCTCCTACATAACCTTCGTCTTCTCTGCTGTTACCTATGTAAATACGCCAGCTATATGCTGAAATAGGGCTAACTATAAGAGGGATAGCCATAAGGCATATAGCCAGGGCAGTAATTAATCGAGTTAGTAATTTCATAAAACAAACCTCCTTGTATTATGCGTTTATATTATAAACGATAACGGTAGTAAAAAGTAAATAGAGCTGGCTGCTTTAGCGAAAATATACTTTTTTATATGATACAGTGCAATAGCAGATAGAGCTATCAATCTACATCTGTTATTCCTGCCAAAGAAGAAATGCAATACCGGGCACGCAAAAAAAGGGGCGGCTTTAAGCCGCCCCTTTTTGGAATTCGGGAAAGTTGGTTACACCCTGCGAGTTCTGAAGATAAGTACAATAATTACTATAACCAGAACTGCGCCGATGGCGATAACCGCCCATACCCAGGCCGGAGTTGTTGGTGGAATTGGTTGTGGATAATCCGGGTACTCTGGGTATTCAGGAAGAGTAGGAGGAGCTGTTGGTTTAGGTCGCGTGGTGAAAGTGCTGACATCGCTCTCAGCGATAACATTGCTCCCATCCATCGCTACCACAGACCAGAAGTAAGTGCTACTGTAATCCAGCTTGCCATCGAAGGCGTAGGCTGTGCCAGAGATACCTGCCTCGGAGGTAATAGGGCTGGACAGGTCGCTGCTGGCAGATAGTGTGAAGTCATAGGTAGCATCATCTACAGCAGCCCAGGTAAAGCCAATGCCCTCAAGCGGCAGGTTGCTGGCGCCATCATCTGGAGCAGTCAACCCGAGAGCAGCGCAGGATTCAACAGTGAAGCTCCAGGTATCAGACCACCAGCTGCGAATGGATTCAGGTTTGTCGGACCATCGGGTCCTGACTCTCCAGAAGTACTCGGTATTGCAGTCCAGGTCGCCCTCGCCAATCACCACGCTGGGCGCAGTGTTCTTTGGAGGATCGTAGAAGTCACCGTCACCTATGAAGGCGTCAAAGGCAGGATCCTGCTCAGTGAGCACTATCTTGGTGAAGCTGTCATTCAACGATATGTCGAATTCATACTCGCACTCGTTGCAGAGACGCTCCCAGCTCAGCAGGAACTTCTCGTTACCACAGGCACAGTCACCTGCTTCGACAACAGAACCATCGGCAACGCCGGTCAGGGTTGGTCCTGCCTTGGCGAAGCAATCGCGGTATACCCATGGAGTACCGGAGTCATCTCCACCATCCATGTCGTAACAACAATCGTCGATAGCCCAGAGGTGAGAATCACTGCTCGGGGTGAGACAGCCACAGATCTTAAGTGGACGTGGTTCTAGCCCAAATTCGCATCCAGTATATTTTGCATCGAGCCAATCCCAGCCCAGGTTATCACAGCAGAGGCTGGAAGCAGGTGTAAGCTGTCTGGCCATACCATCCCAACTTAGTGCATAGAGCACGCCGCCGGTGCTGGAAGTAGTCTTGGGGTTGCCACTCTGTCTTAGCTCGGTGACGATACCAATGTAACCACCTGCGCCGGGTGCTTCCATGTCGGAGAAGTCAGCGTCGGCAACAGTGGTGCGGTAAACACCGTTATCATCGCTACCAAATACGGCGGCATATACAAAGTCGTTGTCCTCGTAGTAGGTGTCAAAGTCGCAGGTCACAAGGCCGTCGCCGATATCATCGAGCTTGGAGAAGCTTGATGCGGAGTCGTCGGAGAAACCGACCTTACCACCCGTACCGCCGACCAGCAAGTGTCCATCCTCACAGACTATACTCCAGCCGTTGTCAACCTTGGAGTCCTTGGCAGAGCTCCACGAGCCAGGGCCGCCGTGTTTATCGGACATGCTCACATCTGCATCAGCAGTGCCCTCAAGGGCATAGATGGTGTCCTCGCTTTCAACAGCCAGGTCCCAGATGTTGTCAAGCGGTGAAGCCTTACGGGCTTCCCACTTGGTATAGCCGCTGTCGTCGTTCCACCAGAGGTCCTTGGTACCCTGGTCAACCAGGTAAACGGTAAGAACCTCATCCTCCTCCTCGGGAGCGAGACGGATAAGACCATAGTCATTGGCTAATGGCTTGCAGAATACGCGGAGATAGCTGTCGCCATCATCGGTGCTCATCCAGACACTGTCGCAGCCGCAGCCTTCATCTTCTTCGTTGATAGCGAAGATGTAGATAGTGCCACAGGATGGATTTACTGCCATGTCAGACAGGAAGTCGATACAGCTATCAACCAGGCTCGGCTGATTCCAGTATTTGCCAACCTCGTCAACTTCGCTGACGGAGAAGGCGCTCTCGTCTAAGTAATTCCAATCAGCGACATCCAACCAGAGATCGCTGCTGGTAACGGCATAACCCTTGGCGCCGTCGTCAACATACTGTACCAGCGCGTTTGTCTGACCTGTCGGTTTCTTGGAGGCGCCGGACCACTGCGGACAGCAGAGGTCGATGGGCCATTCGCTGGTGCGGTAGACATTAACGCCTGCGCAGCAGTCGGTCGGTCCCTGAAGGCCGACCATTATGGCGCCATCGTCTATCTCGCCGGTCATTGCTATGCTGGCCATCAACGGGTAGGTGGTAGAGGTATCCCATTCCTCGCAGCGGACGCCGGCATACTTGACGCCATCGCCCTTTACGCGGAATACCTGGCCAACTTCGTCGAACTCGTTCTGGAAGCTGGCAGGAACATCTTCGCTTGTGCCATCGCCACTATCATCGGCGTCGTAGTTCAGGTAAATCCAGTCGTACCTGGCGCCGGAATCATAGCCGGTAAAGTCGAGTGGCATGGCTATGCCAGCGGGGTGGTCCCACTCGTCATATTCAAAGGGAATAAGGCCATATTCACAGAACGGTGGTGCATCCATTATCTGGACTGTCGCGGTGAATGGGGAGCCAGCCTCGGCATTCCATGCCTTGGTGGTGCCCCAGATGCCCGATTGCTGGTAGGTATTGCCATCAAGATTACCATTAGCTGGACCTAAGTCTGTAGTGGTATCGGTGGTGATAACGACCACTGTGTCATCGGCATCGAAGAACGGTGAGAAGGCTACGGCTACCACGGCGGTGGTTGTTTGGATTCCTTCAGGGTCTATGAGATCATCCCAGCCCTGGTACTCAGTGGTATCTTGCCACGAGCCACCAAAGGTTCCGCCGACCTTGTAACGCCAGAGGTTGCCGGCATCGGTGCCGACTGCCACATTGTAGGCATCGCCGGCCTCGGGAGCGACTGCTATACAGAGAATTATCTCTGCGCCGGCAGTGTCCTGAAAGACCATGTCGGAGAAGTCATCGCCGCCGTCGTCTGAGCCGACAACCATGTACCGTTCATTGTCGTCCGTCGGATCATCATTGTCCACGGGATCATAATCGTCACCGTATTCATCACCATAGCCGGTGACGAAGACGTAGTCTGCGTTGTCGGGGGCTATTGCTACCATCATTGGATACCAGAGGCCCTCTTCCTGGGTTTCATCGGTGATGTCATCCCAGGTGACGCCGCCGTCGGTTGATTTGACGACTTCATTACCATAGCCGTTTTCACGACCGCAAAAATCCGGTTCGTCTATGCATCCATTGCAGTTACAGTCTAACGTGCCATCGAGGATGGCATAGATAATGTCGCCATCTGCACTGGCAGCAAAGGAAATGACATCGGTACCCGGTTGAAGAACCAAGTCATCTATGCTGGGTGTGGTTACCTTGCTCCACTGGGTTTCCTTATAGGCATCAACCTTAGCGGGAGCTAGAACAACCGCAACCAAGCTGAAAGCCAGCGCTAAAGCCAGAGCAATATACATCACTCTAGCTGGCCAACTAATTGTTTTAGTCATTTTAATTTAATTCTCCTTTCGAGATTTTAATCTCTCCAACCCTTACTGAACTCGACCTCCCTTCAGCCCCGGGTTTTCAAGATTCAAAAATTCAACTTTTTACTCTTGAGGCTTGTTTAGCGCCTGCCCCAACCAAGGCGCACATTTTCTGATTGCCCCTTCCTGATCCTGCCTCATTGCCTGGCTCTTTCCAGTGAATAGAGAAAATCGCTCTAATCACCACCAATCGCCCTGCACTGTGGCAATCTCCTCCGGGACTGCTTCATACGCATCACCTCCTTACAGTTCATTTAACCCGATATTCAACTATTAATGTTCTATGCCATGCACGAATGCATAGCAACCCTATACGGGTTCATGCCACTCTACACTGAGGCACTTATTTTGTCAATAGATAATTGCCTTAAAATCAGAAAAAAACAAAATAAGCTTATTTTTTATTTAATTTGTCAGACAGCTATTATATCAGGCATCGGTCATCTGTCAATTATATCATTGGATTACCACGCCTCCCGGATTGCCGCGGCGCCTTAGACTTCTCGAAATGACATGGAACATGAAAGATTAAAAGTGAAAAGTTATAGATTACTTAGAAAGTGAGAGGGAAGACAGGGATAACAAGGATCGGGGCTGGCTAGTCCTTGGTGATGGTAACGAGGCCTTTCTTGATGGCAATCACCACTGCCTGCGTGCGGGCGTTGGCATCAAGCTTACGGAGAATGGAGGTGATGTGGTTTTTAATGGTCTGCTCGCTGACGTTCAACGCATCAGCTATCTGTTTATTGAGGTAGCCCTCGGCCATGTAGTTCAGAATCTCGGTCTCTCTGGGAGTAAGCGGTGATATAAAAGTGGCTGTTTCCCTTTCACGTGAAAGCTCCTGGAATTGCTGCAGTATTTGTTCTGCCACCCTGGGGCTATCCGTCAGGTTTTCGTTAATAGGATGTTCACCACTGGCACACCGCCGGATGCTCTTCGCCAGCTCATCAGGACTGATATCCTTGCTCAGATACGCAGCGGCCTGAGATTTGATTGCCTGGAAAAGCTGCTTGTCTTCAGGTTGAGGGGTCAGTATGATAGTGGCCACGCTGGGAAGGCGCTTCTTTATATCCTGGCATAGCTGCAGGCTATCAATAAGTGCGGAATTGGTGCCCAGGAGCACTACATCGGGAGGAGATGCCTCAATTTCAGATAGCACCTGTGCGTCGATGTCAGCTTCTCCCGAGATCTCTATGTCTGGCATGTGCGAAAAGGAGGCCTTAATACCCTGGCGGAACAAAGACTGCTTATCGATTACAAAGACCTTCGTCATATTATCTTATATCCCTCTGCTTTGGTGAGTTAGTATCCTTACTTATGTCTAGCATATATCATATATATAGAAATGTGCAAGTTGTTATAGTTAATAACTGATGGCTGGTAGCTGATAGCTCATCTCCACCCCAATGTCGGTTAGATTCCTGCTTTCGTAGTAATCTTATTTTCATGAAATTGCATTTTAGCTTATAATAATAAGCGAGGTTAAATCATGACATATCACAAATTACAGAAGCTGGGAGAATCCTTTTTCTGTTATCAATGGACAGGAAAAGGGAACAACTGCAATACCTCTTTGCTGGCTGGAGTGTTGTCGGGAAAGCACCCGCATATACTGGTTGACCCGGGGCATAAGGTAAACCAGCTTGGTGAAAAGTGTTTCGATTCTCTCAGCGAGACCATGGAGAAAGATGGCTTCAGCATAGCGGATATCGGCCTGGTGATATGTACCCATAGCCATCCTGACCACTTTGAGGCCGTTGAGTCGGTAGTAGCAGAGAGTGGAGCTTTGTTGACCATCTCCCGTGAAGAGGATGAGTTCTATGCTGAGACGGGGAGTGTCTTTTATAGCTTCTTTGGTTCCAGTGCACCTCAGGTAAAGCCTTCGTTCTACCTGGCTGAAGGTGATTTACAGCTTGAGGGTATGAATCATCTGGAAGCAAGCGTATTGC
>CAYVML010000016.1:7526-16548 GCA_964452475.1 uncultured Dehalococcoidales bacterium | reverse complement strand
ACTAATTTATTATCATAATTTATAATTTACCCATATCGGACTGCTCCATGCCATGTGTCCATCCTCCTGGGTCATGCGGATGTAGATAGGGTTGACACCATTATGCAAATTATTTAATGGTACATGAAATGAGAATTCAGATGAAGATTGTTGCTCAGGTAGTCGATAAACAAAAATCTTTTTTTTCAGTCCTCCATAGTGCCATGTTATTGGCTCAATCCCTAGAGAATTTATTTCTACCTTAAAGTGACCTTGTGTTGTCTTGATTTCAAGATTGCCGGCGTTAGCCTTTTGCAGCTTGAGGATAACTCCTGCTAATCCACCAGTAGTGATTGACTGCCATTCAAGGCGGTTTGGATGATTGGAAATGAGTGGATGATTGGCATTCCAGAAATTGATAGCAGTAGCATCAATTATGGTATTACCTTCAAGCTGCAATACCCCATCCCAGGATACCATACGTGCTCGACCGCGAAGCTCTGCTCCACTCCAAACAATCTTCAATCTATTGCCAAGGTTTATTTTACGATATGGACGTAAGACATTAATGGTTTCTGCTCCATTACGAATTTCTATAGATTCTATAGGAGCAGTACCAGCAACACTCACAGCAAGAGATACTTTGCTGTGTTCAATGGATATTGTGTCCCCCATTTGAGCCTTTTGACCTTTATCCGTTAGCAGGAGTACTTTGAGCAGACTGCGATTACCTGTAGTGGCGTAGCAGTGTCTTGCCTTCAGAGCTTTAAAGATGTTTTCTCGATCCAAGCTGGTTGCCAGGACACAGGTGTATCCCCCCAATGAACCAAATTTACTGGCACCTGGATATGATGCACCAGGGCGCCCTTTGTGACCATCGGAGTTAGCACAGATGCCGATACGATACCCTCTCTTCAAGGCATCCTCCAGTAGCCATTCGAATGTTCCCCAGTCCGAGTGTATTTCGACAGCCAGTTCGATTTGAGGGTCGTGCATTGCAATATCCGCATAGCGCCCACCAACATGTGCGAAAGTGAAGGCTTCTACAGGCTGGTTGCTGAGCTTTTTAAATAGCTCCGTTACAGTAGGAGAGTCTGTATACTCTGAGTATTTTCCCGGCAGTAAATCGGTACAGCTTCTGCTAATTTGTCCACCCTCCGAACAGAAAAAGACGTTACGGTCTCCTCCCAAAGGAGTATTCCCACTCCATTCATAGCCAGGAAAGGTAACAAAACGGTTAGGCTGATAGAACATGTGGCTAACCGTATTTATTGTTTTCCAGAAATCATCTGTAATCTGAAAATCGTTGCCCTGATGTCCGGCAATATCCAGCAAAGCATAGTCGCGAGCAAAGGTGAAATAATCCTGTATGGAATTGCTCCCGACGGTTTCCTCAGACTGCCCATGAAAGTCTGCCCAGTATGGATGTAATGGCTCATCTTCTCTTAATACTTCTATTGGGTTACTTTTAGCATATAATTTTGTTTTCTCGTCATTTGCTGAAATTGTTTTTATCCCTGGTTTAGAAAAACCAGTGCTGGTCAAAGTTGCTGGTTTCCCTGTGGGATTACCCCATTGATCCTCCAGCTTGAGATGGTACGAAAACATTTCGTCGACTCTTACCTGGGAAGGTGCTATGCATACTGCTCGCACTGGTTCTCCTGGTATCACTTCTAAGGTGGGTGATTCTGAAATTTCCTTGAATTCATAGGTGGCAATGGGGTCAACAAGTGTTTTGAACTCAAAACTTTGCTCACAGAATGTCTGCATCTGCCATCCAGGAGACCCCTTCGATTTATCGCCAAAGTTGATGATTATCTTCTCGTCCTGATTTAGAAATCCCTTTGTTACTTTCAAAAAAAGCGCTTGGCCCCATGGGCGGGTGTGACCTTTGGGATCCCATCGAGGCTCAATACAGCAGTCGCCGGTGGCTCTTACAGTACAATAGTTGGCTGCTGTAGGATTATCAAACTGTGGCGTTCCGAAATCTCCAACATGGCGAAATACAATCTTCAAATAGCCTGTATCATCAATTGGATGCCCTGCGGTGTATGTTAATTGGATGCTTTGGAAGGATCCTGCTACTACAGGCACTCCTGGCATGATGCTGGCAGTGCCGGTTTCAATATGTTTCATAAAATGCCTCCATGCAGTCTTTGCTAACTGATAAAAACCAGCAAGTATTAATGCTTATGGTTACCCCTATTCCGTTGAGGAAAATTACTCTAATGGTATTTCAGGTGATATTATCCATGCTGGCTATATTACTCTGGACTTCAAATAGTCTATAGAAGGTTCATGTCCGGAAGGCCCTACGATTGCCAGGCTGATACTGTCTCTGGACAATAAATCGTTGGCGACCTGTTCAAGATTATCGATGGTTATAGCATTAATAATGTTTATGACATCATTAATTTCGAATATACGATGTGTCAGTAATTCCTGGCTACCGAGCCACAATGCTACGTTTTTACTGTCCTCAAGCCTTAGTTGTAATCTACCCTTCGATAATTCCCGGGCCCTGTTGAGTTCGTCTGGAGTAATCCCTTGCTTGAGAATGGAAAATTGCTCAAGGATTGCTTCGGTAGTGACCTGAGTGTTACTGGGGTCAATTCCTGCGTAAACAACCAAAGATCCTGAGTTGCGGTAATGCTCAACATAGCTGCCGATATCGTATGCAAGCCCCCGTCGTTCTCGTATCTCGGTGAACAATCTACTACTCATACCACCTCCCAATACCGCGTTAAGCAGTCCAAGAGTAAAGCGTTGTGGGTGAAAGTAAGAAAAACCATGAACGGCAAGACAGAGATGCATTTGTTCCCCAGCCCTGGTTTCTATATGTAACCTTGGGCTAGTCTGAGTGTCATCGCTCACATAATTCCTTGAAGCATCCTTAGCTGGCCAGGTGTCCAGCAATAACTTTAATTGGGCCACTACCCGCTCATGTTGTATATTACCAGCGATACTGACTACAGTGTTGTTGGGCACGTAGCGGCGATCAATATAAGAGAGGAGCTGTTCATGGGTTATAGATGAGACACTCGTTTTGCTCCCAGTGACCTCTTTTCCCAATACTTGATCAGGCCACAACAATTCCTCTATTAGCATATTGACCCTTTGTTGCGGTAGGTCTAGATTCATATTGATCTCTTCAATTACGACGCCACGCTCTTTCCTTAATTCATCGGTATTGAATTGTGAGTTGAGCAGTAGATCAGATAATACATCAAGAATAAGAGGAAAGTGCTTGCTGGCAGCCTTACTCCAGAAGATAGTACTTTCCTTGTCTGTGCTGGCATTGAGGATACCTCCCACTCCTTCAATCTCCCTGGTGATATGCATAGCTGTCGGCCTTCGCCTGGTTCCCTTAAAGCACATATGTTCAATAAAGTGAGAGATGCCTTCTTCTCCCTGGCTTTCATAGCATGAGCCGTTGCCGATAAGGAAGGCTACGCTAACTGAATGGCTATTTGTCATTCTTTTTGTGATGATTGTTAGCCCGTTGTCAAGTACACTCCGATTATACATAGATAGAAATTCTACTTTGATTAAGGCAATATAGTCAATCAACATGCTTGACGCATGCGATTTGCTCACTTACACTTTCCATAGAGGTTTTAAGATACTTGATTATTAATCAGCACTTGCTTTGAGATGTACTAATATGAAGAAACCAAGCAGATTGGAAATGCTAAGGAAGACTAAGATGGTACTTACCATTGGCCCTGCAAGCAATTCAGAAAAGATGCTGGAAAAGCTTATTTTAGCTGGCATGAATATAGCTCGCATTAACTTTTCACATGGTACTTATGATGAACATGCCAGCTCAATAGAAAAGATACGGCGTATATCATCGCACCTGGGTTTCCCTGTATCAATATTGCAAGACTTACCTGGTCCTAAGGTAAGAACTGGCATTTTGAAGAAAGCAGAAGTGTCACTTAAGGAAGGAGACGAATTTATCCTTACTGCCAGGGGATTGGTTGGTGATGAGCACATAGTATCATTAAACCTTCCGTCGTTTCCCGGAGATGTTAAGACGGGAGACACTATCTTTCTGAATGATGGTGCTATTAATTTACAGGTATTGGAGAGCACAGTTACCGATGTAAGATGCAGAGTAATCAATGGGGGAGTGTTATCAGCTGAGAAAGGGGTTAATGTACCTGGTGTCAGGCTTAATGTGGAATCGGTTACAGAGCAGGATATTAAGCATCTAAGTTTTGGTATAGAACATGGCGTGGATTTTGTCGCATTATCCTTTGTCAGGGAGACAGCTGATATTATTGGAGTGAAGCATTTTCTAAGAGAAAAAAACGTCAGTGTGCCTCTTATTGCTAAGATTGAGAAGCATGAAGCGGTAGATAATATTGATGAAATTATAGCTGAAGCTGATGGCATAATGGTCGCTCGAGGTGATTTGGGAGTAGAGATACCACTGCGAAAAGTACCAATGTTACAGAAAAGCATTATCTCCAGGTGTAACCGTCTAGGCAAACCTGTTATTGTAGCCACGCAGATGTTGGAATCCATGATGAGTTCTCCGAGACCTACGCGAGCTGAGGCCAGCGACGTAGCTAATGCCATCCTGGATGGAACTGATGCAGTTATGCTTTCAGGAGAGACAGCGGCTGGTAGATTCCCGGAGGAAAGTGCGCTGGTGATGAGACAGATTGCGCTTGAAATCGAACTAGCTCTCCCATATCATCGTATCTTATCGGAGAAGGCAGATACCATTATACCTCAGACAGACGATGCCATTAGCTATGCTGCCTGTCATATAGCAGAGCAAATCGGCGCTAAAGCTATTATAGCCTATACTACCTCTGGCAGTACAGCTCAGCGAGTTGCTAAATATCGACCGGCGACGCCTATACTAGCTATCACTACCAGTGATAGTATCAGCAGAAAACTGTCACTGTACTGGGGTGTATATGCTTTGAGGACTGGAACATGTTCCAGTATTGAGGAGGTATTTCAGCAAGGAACTCAGCTAGCTGTAGAATCAGGGCTAGCCGTAGAAGGCGATCTCATCGTAGTAACTGCAGGAGTTCCGCTTGGTACACCAGGAAACACCAATATGTTAAAAGTGCAAAGGGTCTACTAATGCTGATCCGGCTGGATAGCTAAAATACTAAGCTTTCTTAACTTATATATCCTGTTCCAACATACAGCTGTTCCCGTGGCAACTGAATGAGTTCAAGTACGTTGGCATGTGGTGGCTGATAAGCCATGTACACTGCCGCGGCAGCCGGTTCTTTAACAGACATCATCGGCTCGGCATCCTCTCTCCTGTTGGAATTTGCTCGTCGCTATATCAGGGTGTAAACAGCCACAGTTAATATCGTATTTACGACCGTCAATGGCGGTGGAATGCGTCAGACCTACGATTTTGAATTTAGTACTGCAGTATGGTTCTGATCCAGGCCGCACTCGTTGAGCCGAAATGCTGCCTATATTGATAATACGCCCACCACACTGCTGCTTCATAATGCGGAAAGCAGCACGAGTACACATGAAAGGTTCTCTGAGGTTCACTGAAACGACCCTATCCCATGACTCCGTAGAAATTTTATCGATAAGTCCTCATCAAAGGCACTAGCTTTGTTTACCAGAATATCGAACCGCTGGAAGCTCTCCATTTTATTTGCAACTAATGCCTCTATCTGTTCCTCTTTGGTGATATCTATGGTCACGGCCTCTACATGAACTCCAAAGGCAGCCATAGTATCCTTCGTTGCCTTTAACCCTACGGCATCACGTGCCGCTAGCGTCAGGTTAGCGCCTTCGCTGGACAGACCAAGAGCGATACTCTTGCCTATTGCTAGCTCCCGCAACTAGCACTGCCTTGTTGTCTAACTGTCCCATGTTTTACCTCTTAATATTTGTCTTAACAGGTTGCTCGTTCTCGCACATTTTAGACATCATTACCATAGTTTATAGAAACGGTGAATTTTCAATCCCAAAAAGCCCTGGATTGTAGCCAATATTGAAATGCTTTTACTTAGTAGATAGCGATCTCAATGCATTAATAATTATACTCCCAATATGTACAATGGTACCTATGAATGAATATCTTGGTGCTATAGCACTAAAACGACAGACTTCATGACAACACATACAGCCTATACAAATCTCTTTCCTTATAGATGCTTTATTATTTATTATTGTAATAGAGCCCACCGGGCAAATCTTTTCGCACTCAGAACAAGCAGTGCAGTTCTTCTTTAGTATATGAGGTCTGACAGCGGACTGATGTATGAGGAGCCTGGGAAGGAAAGCTGGAAGGTTGCTTATAAACAGACTGGTAATCCTTATAGGGGCCCTGAAGTCTGAGAGTGCTACATCTTCCACTTTTTCTCCAGTTATTTTAATATTAGCAAGCGTTCCTGTACCCAAGCCTCTTTCGTGGCAGAATTGCGTTGTTAGGATATCTCTTGGATTTAAGCCAACTATCCTGGTTGCTACTGCATCAATGGCCACTGTATCCTGACTGGCAAGTATAACACCCAATCTCCTTAATTTACCGGACGCAGGACCTTCACCCTCCATGGCTACTATACCATCCATAATTGTCAGTTGTGGTCTGATGGCAGAAAAAATATCAACCAGGACTTGACTGAAGTCATTAATTTTTGCATATTCACCGTGGAATCTAATACGATAACCGCTAGGAATCAGACCATACATATTCTTTACCCCACCGGTGAGGATTGTGAGGGAATGCGTCTTCAACTTGGGTAGGTTAACAATTATATCGGCCTCCAGTGCAATTCTGGATAGATAGACCCTGTCCAGGTGGTATCCTCTACAGTCAACTTCAGTAAATCCTCCTTCTCTCAGATTAACCAACTCCACACCTGCTCTATTGCACATCTGTTGAAACCCCGAGATATAAAAACTATTAACTGGACTGGAAGAAACATCATCTCCCACGGTGATATCTGTGTCGAGTTCCTTTAACAATTTTAAAACAGCTTCTACAAAGATTGGATGCGTTACTATTCCTTTCTCGGCTGGTGTTGGGGGAGACAGGTGATTAATTTTAACGAAGACTTTGCTACGTGGCTTGATGACTTTCTCCAGGTTGCCTATAAGGTTTGTGCTTTTTTTTACGGCCCTATAAATTTTTGCAAAGTCGTAATCAGCTACCTTTACTATGGATACCATCGCTTTAACTGAATCATCTTCCTTGTACTTGCTGTCAGCAAAGGTATTCATCAACATTTTATCCATGAATGGCAGTATATCTCATAGCTTAGCCCGTTTCCCAGTTAATTATTACATCCTAGCTAAATAAGAAGAGCAATTGAGTGTATATTTTTAAACCTGTTCTCTCCCTGTTGATAATAACTTTTTTTAGTAGCGGATAGTATATTTTGGATGGTTTAGCTATTGCTCATATATGCTATGCTGACTGTAGAATAAAAGTATGGAACATAGTATAGATGCTTATCTTGATATCGAAACCACTGGACTGTCCTACACATATAATTACATAACGCTCATTGGCATATATCGTTGTAAAGATATAGAGTGTAAACTAATTCAATTAGTAGGGGGACAGGTTACCAAGGACAACCTGTTAATGGCAATTGAAGGCGTGAATACTATCTATACCTATAATGGCAAACGCTTTGATTTACCTTTTATACATAGATATTTACAGCTAAACCTTGAAACGAGATTTAACCACCATGACCTTATGTATGATTGCTGGAATGAAAACTTATTTGGGGGATTAAAGGCGGTTGAACGACAACTTGGAATTAACCGTCAGCTTAAAGGTGTTAATGGATTTGAGGCAGTGTTATTGTGGCGCAGGTATAAGGAATATGATGATTCGGATGCCCTTGAAACACTGCTGAAATATAATGAAGAGGATGTTGTAAACCTGAGAGCCTTAAGGGGATGCCTTAATAGAATGTATCCAGTATAAGTAATGGGAGAAAGTAGCAGATATGTGAGGAAAGCCGTAGCATAGCTAAAGAAGTAATGATATGAGAACTTATTCTAATTCGCAATTAAGTACATACGAGCAATGTCCTTTTAAATATAAGTTACGTTATCTGGATAACATAAAGAGGAAATTTGAAACTGCCGAAAGTTTATTAGGTACTATAGTACACCAGACATTAAAGAAATGCCATGACGATTACAGGTTTGGTAAATTAAGTAGCCTCAATACTATATTGGCTTATTATTATCACCTCTGGAAGCAACGCTGGGATGATTCAGTATTAATACTGAAAAAGGGGATGACTCAGGAAAGCTACCGGGCGCTGGGTGAAAAGATGATTGGGACATATTACCGGCATTATTCGCCGTTTAATACGGATGTAACGATAGATACTGAACTGTTGGTGAACTTTTTTCTGGATGATGATCATAAGTATTGTATGATTGGCTACATAGACCGTTTATCAAAAGGGCAAGATGGCGTTATGCAGATTCATGATTATAAGACATCAGTTCATTTACCAAGCCAGGAAGATGTAGATAACGATAGGCAACTTGCGCTGTATCAAATAGGAGTTCAGCAGAAATGGCATGATATCAAGGATATTCGATTAATTTGGAATTATCTCGTCTTTGACATCGAGATGGTTTCCTCACGTAGTCCAGAAGCTATAAGGCAACTGATGAGTACTACCATGGATCTTATCGACCAGATAAGGACTACACAAGACTTCCTTCCACGAGAATCTGGTCTTTGTAAATGGTGTGAATATCCTGACCTTTGTCCGTTGAGGAAGCATTTTATTATGGTGCAATCTCTTGCGGAGAATGAGTATCTCAATGAACCAGGGGTCATACTTGTTGACAAATACACGGCTTTAAAGAAAGATGCGAAGGGAAGTAGTGAAGAGCTAGAGAAAGTCAGAATGGAGATACTGGAATATGCACATAAGGAAGGAATTGAGGTTAAGGCAATGCACAAATCTGCAAAGGTGCATAAATGTAGGATGAATGCTGATGCTATTGAGAGGAAGCTGGAATTTTGTAAGGCAAATGATTTGAAACCAAAAAGTTCCAACCTCAT
>CAYVML010000016.1:0-7516 GCA_964452475.1 uncultured Dehalococcoidales bacterium | reverse complement strand
TATGGATAAAGTTAGATTAGCTGAAAGTGATGATGTTGAGGGCGGAGAACTGGGAAGTATTATTAAAGAGGCAGTCAAATGGGTAAAGGTATTTCAGTTGGATATGACTGAAATTGCTCGTATTGTTGAGAAGAGTCTCTGGAGCCAGGATCTAATGAACCAGGTTATGAAATATAGCAGAGATGAGATGAGAGATTCAATCAAAATTTCAAAATTGCAAGACAGCGAGAGAATACTTTAATGCATAATTCTCTTCTAGGCAATGACAGTAACTTTGTGTTATTGGCATTTATGTAGGTAAATGGATTAAAATTGCGTAGAAAATGTTAAGTTATCCACGTAAGAAAAGTAAAAAGCTGAGTTGACTTTGAGGGTGGTTCGGCCTGAAATAATAAACAGAATGCTAAAAATGAATAGTGATTACAGATGGAAATGAGTGGTTTGCATAAATTTACCCTTTTCCCAGAAACGGTTGGAGTAAATGATGCGGGACATCTCTGTATTGGTGGATGTGATGTTGCCCACTTGGCGGAGCAATTCGGCACACCTCTCTATATCATTGATGAATGCACCCTTCGCAATCACTGCCGCGAGTTCAAGACAGAGTTCTCTAATCACTACCATGACTTAGCAGTAATATATGCATCCAAGGCGTTGTTAACCCGCCAAGTAGCTATTCTTATAGCAGAAGAAGGAATGGGACTTGATGTAGTTTCAGGAGGAGATTTAAGCATAGCTCGGTCAGTAGATTTCCCCATGGGTGATGTCTATTTCCATGGCAATAACAAGACACTGCAGGAATTAGAAATGGCTTTAAACTATGGCGTTGGCACTATTGTACTGGATAACTTTTACGAACTAGATTTACTTGATAAGCTAACAGCAGAACGAAAACGCAGTCAGCGTGTAATGCTCCGTATTAACCCAGGTGTAGATCCTCATACTCATAAATATACAAGCACAGGTATCTTGGATAGCAAGTTTGGATTTCCATTATCAACCGGGCAGGCTGCTGAAGCGGTAAAACAAGCCATGACTGCCTCTTGTCTAAATCTGGTAGGCCTCCACTTTCATCTTGGATCGCCACTTTTCAAAGTTGATCCTTATCTAATAGCAATAGACCTTGTACTTCAATTTGCTGTTGATATGAAGAAAGAGCTTGGTTTTCAATCAAAAGAATTGAGTGTTGGAGGAGGCTTTGCTGTTCAATATGTACTGGGAGTAGAAGCACCTGCGATAGCTGATTATGCTGAGGCTATAGCAAGCAAGATTAATAGTTCATGCTCCAGATTAAAACTTAATCTCCCTCATCTTACAATAGAGCCTGGTAGGGCCATTGTAGCGCAGGCGGGAGTGGCGCTCTACTGTGTAGGTGCTATAAAAAATATACCTGGTGTTCGTAAATATGTATGCATAGATGGAGGAATGAGCGATAACATTCGCCCTGCTCTCTACGGGGCTAAATATGAAGCTATAGTAGCTAATAAAATAAATAATATTGAAAATGACATAGTAACCATCGTCGGTAAATTGTGCGAATCAGGTGATATATTGATAAAGGATACTAGACTTGCGTCCATGTCTTCTGGTGACCTTATAGCCATGCCTGTTTGTGGGGCCTATTCTATTCCTATGTCTAGTAATTATAATACCATACCTCGCCCAGCCATTGTGATGCTGAACAATGGACAGGCAAAGCTTATTCGACGACGGGAGAGCTATCAGGATTTGATAAGACTGGATGAGATATAAATGTGGCGAACGAAGGGCCAAAACAAAATAATTAATCTGCTGAAGCGGAGTATACAGGAGCAGAATGTGGCTCATGCTTACCTGTTGTCTGGCCCATCTCATGTGGGTAAGAAAACACTAGCCATTGAACTGGCTCAAGCACTGAATTGCCAAGCTCCAAATCCACCTTGTGGAAATTGTCGTTCATGTCGCCATATTGCTGAAGGGAAACATCCAGATGTAATCTTTGTGAACTTAGAATTATCTGCTGAATTGAGTCGTAATTCTACTACAGAGGATGTTCCTTCTAGAACCAAAATAGGAATTGATTGCGTAAAGGAGCTTCAGCATCTGGCTAATTTGCCTGCCTATGAGGGGAAATACAAGGTGTTCATCTTTGAAGAAGCTGCTAATCTTTCTATTGAGGCTTCCAATAGGTTGCTGAAGATACTGGAAGAACCTCCCATCAGAGTTATCTGGTTATTAATCTCTGCTGAAGAGTTACGACTTCTGCCTACCATTGTATCGCGTTGCCAGCAGCTAAAACTAAAGCCTATGAATAATGATGAGTTAAAGTATATGCTTATGGATGACCATGGAGTTGAGGTGGAGAGGGCTGGTTTTCTAGCACGACTATCTAGGGGGTGCCCTGGATGGGCGATTTCTGCCCTAGTGGACAATAATATACTGGAGCGACGTTCAAAAGACATAGATACGTTTACCTCTTTGATGAATGCTGGAGTAGAACAACGATTTACATATGTAAAGAAGACGGTAGCTGAATTATCAGGGGATAGAGAAGCTGCAAACAGAGTGATTGCAAGCGCTCGTAACTGGTGGCGTGATTTAATGTATATTAAGTGTGACTGTCATGAAGCAGTTGTTAACGTAGATTACCAAACAATACTGGAGCAACAGTCGAAAAATCTGAGCTTAGCTGAGATTAAAAACTATATTATGAGTTTGTATTCTGCAGAGGAACAAATATCTCAGAATGTTAATACACGTTTGGCATTTGAATCTCTAATGCTCAGCATGCCTAGAATTCCGGCGTTAGCTGGATGAGGTGAATTAATGAGTAAGAAAATTATGGTGAACTTTGTTAGTGGGGACAATCATATTCAATGCGATGCAGGAAACATAGCTTTGCAAGTTGATGATTTTGTGATGATTAACACACATCATGGCCTGGAACTGAGCAGGGTTATCTCTGTTGAAGAATCACAACTAGCTGAACCGAATACCTGGACAAAGAAGCAATTGATGATAGTAAATCGACGAGCTACTGAGCAGGATATAGAGATGTTTTGTCAGCAAAAAGAAAAAGAAGCGCTGGACGAATGTAAGGAAATGGTATCCAGGTTAAAGTTAGACATGAAGGCGCTTGCTGTACGATATTCTCTAAATGATGGTCGGTATACTATATTTTTCCATGCTCAGGGAAAGGTAAACTTTCGGAGCCTGGTAAGTAAATTAAACCGAAAACTTCGAGCTCGTGTGGAAATGAGGCAGTTAGGACCAAGAGATGAGGCTAGACTGATTGGCGGTATTGGTAAATGTGGTTTGCCACTTTGCTGTCAGACTTTTCTACGGCAGTTTAGCCCTGTATCTATTAAAATGGCTAAGCAACAGGGTTTGAGCTTAAATCCAACGAAGATATCCGGTTTATGTGGTCGTTTACTATGTTGTCTTGTCTATGAAAATCGGGAATATACAGCGGTACGTGAGAAAATGCCCAAAATACGGCAGCAAGTGGATACATCCTTTGGAAAGGGTACAGTAGCTGCGCTGAACCTGCTGAAAGAAACCGTAATGGTTAAGCTAACCGATAATGAAGTGCTTCACGAGGTATCACTCGATCAATTGGACTGGTAATGGGCTAGGTACTTCCGCCATTCGTTATGCCTGTTGACGTAGTTGTAAGGAACGTAGAAACCATCATTATGAGGTGCCTTTGGTTGCTGAAGCAGCTTCATTCCTACTTCTTCCAGCGGGTGACCGCCCTTGCGTCGGTTACATCGATTACAGGCGCTGACCACGTTTTCCCAGCAATGCTCTCCTCCAAGCCTACGGGGGATAACATGGTCTAAAGTTAGTTCCTTACCCTGTAAGCCACAGTACTGGCAGGTATATTTATCTCGATTAAACACTTCAAGCCTGGTGAGCTTTCTCTGATGGCGGGGACGCTTTACTCGATACACCAGCCGAATTACAGAAGGTATGCTGAATATTTGTGTTGCGGAATGAAGTTCACCTCTGCCGTTTTCCAGTACTTCAGCAGTTCCTCGAAAAACCAGCACTACCGCCCGCCGGATATGACACAAATTGAGAGGTTCATAACTTTGATTAAGGACTAAAACCTCAGATTCTATCATACTAGATTCTCATATCAACGATGGTTTATTTTAACAGCCATATCTACTGATTGCAATATGAGTATACCTCTTTACTTAACCAGTGTAAGGGTGGTTTTTTACCACATCTTCATCTATCTCGATCCCCAGGCCAGGCTTTCCTGATGCTTTTAGGTATCCTCTCTCAGGTCTCAGAGAGGGTTGTATATATGGTGCTTCCAGTGGTACTGCATTAACTTCAATATATTCGCTGGACATATTGCTCAGGCTGAAATGTAACGTAGCCGCCATTCCTGGCCCGAAACAGAAAGAATGAGGAATTAGTTGCAAATTCCACGCCTCGGCTAAGGTTGAAATCCTACGGCATTCCAGTATTCCGCCTGCCTTGATAACATCTGGTTGAAGAATATCGGCTGCTCGTTTTGTTACCATTTCCCTGAAACCATAACGGGTATATTCATTTTCACCTGCAGCAATCCTGATGTTACTGTTAGCAGTTACATAGGCAAGGCCATCATAATCATCCATCGGGCGTACCGGTTCCTCAAGCCACAAGAGCTTGTACTCTTCTAATTCCTTAATTTTTACCATTGTCTCCCTAGGTGACCAGATCCCATTGACGTCCAGCATAAGGGCTACATCATCTGGTATTAATTCTCTTACTGCCTTGACAGATTCTATATCTGTTTGATGTAGCTTTATAGCGTCATAGCCCTCTTCAACGAAACTAAGGGCTACCCTGGCTGCATATTCAGGACTGTTATAGCGCAACATGCTGGCATAAGCCTTGGCCTTATCTCTAGATAATCCTCCCAGCATTTCGTAGATAGGTAGGTTTCTATACTTACCCAGAATATCCCAAAGGGCTATTTCTAATCCACTGATACATTGAATCGCTATTCCTTTTCTGCCATAGCGGAATGTCGTTTGATACATCAGATCCCATAATTTTGAAATATGTAGAGGGTTTTTTCCGATGAGCAGTGGTCTCAGGGCTTCCTCAATAAACTTACAGACTACGCTGGGAGTAAATCGAAAGGCTTCTCCATAACCAGTAATACCTTCATCTGTTTGAATTTTTACCAACACGTGGAGAGAGCTTGCCTTAGCAGATGCCATTGAAGACGCTGAGCCAGAGGAGATAGAAGGGTCTTCCTTAAGCGGGATAGATAGTGGTATAGCCTTGACCTCTATGATTTTCACTATCCTCTTACTTCTACTGGTTGTCTAAGATACATGTTTCGCTGCATTTCCATTTATACCCATAAACACTGGTTTCTCATAGTATTGTCTGGTGATAGGTGGCATTATTACTCAACTACCACCAATATCACCCCGGTAATCTGGAGCAGTGATGTTGTATACCAGACTTAGCCTTGGATCTACCATACGAGAACTTATTCGAGGTTCTATCTCCTCCAGTGACAGACAGGTAGTAACCACCATAGGAAGCCTTCCGTTGTAGCGATGATTAATCAGTTGATATAACTTTTCCTGTGCCCATGGTGTTGATGATTGCTGTCCGAAATCATCCAGTATGAGCAATGGGCTCTCTTTCACCAATTCAAAGTATTCATCGTAAGATATTCTGCTGTTATTGTTGAAAGAAGAACGCAGGTAATCAAGCAAGTCGGGGACAAAGACAAAAAAACTGGATTTCCCCAGCGACAATCGATAATTAACAATGGCCGTTGCTAGATGGGTCTTGCCGCAGCCATTGACTCCTTGAAATACTAACCAACCTTCTGGGTTATTGGCAAAATCTTTTGCTATTGTAAAGGCCTGCTGCAGATTCTGACGCTGTTCCAGGGGTAATTCCAATCGCCTATACTCAAAATTCTTAAAGCTCATGCTCTGTGATAGTCCTAGTGGTAACTTGCCCAGACGATGTAATGATGATTTCTCCCCGACTATACATATCTGGCAAAAACTGTTGTCTTCTAGACGACTGCGCAGTTGCTCATTGAATTTACTCAAGGGTATATCTGTGGTGAATACAGTAGCCAGACGAGCGTTAAAACGATGGTTCAACAATTGTTCCATCTTTTCTTTTGCCCATGCAGTTTCGGCTTCAGTACGCATATCATCGAGCACCAGCAGGGGAGTGTTTTTTACCTGCTCGAATAGTTCATCATAGCTAATAGAACTCGCTGGTCCGAAGGCGGAGCGTAAATGATCCAACAGGTCAGATACTCCAATGTAGAAGGCTGGCTGACCTGAGTTAAGGTGTTGGTTTACGATTGCACATGCCAGTAGTGTCTTACCACTGTTGCTGGGACCGGAGAGAAGCAACCAGCCTTTTGGATTATCGGCAAAATCCTTGGCAATCTGATAGGCAGTAGAGAAGTGGTCTTCTGTAGCAGCGCTATGCATTCTTCCTTTGGGGGAGAATTTATCGAAAGTGAGATGTGACAGCAAGCCGATGTTGCTATATCGTTGAAGATGCTCCAATTGTTTTTTTTGCAGTTTACTGTTCTGGCACTGGCAAGGAATTATCTGGCTGAAATCTGGTTCCCCAGAGGGTAATAGTGGATGGACAAACCCGGTTCCTTCACAAATGGGGCAAACCTCCGAATTCATGCTTGAGGTATCACCTGGGGTTGATGATACTGGGATTGTGTTAGAAATATCTTTATCTCTTGACGAGGTGTCCGTATTTGCCTCTGATGTACTTGTCGGTACTATCCTTCTTATTACCTTGTCTATACGCTCCACTGTTTTTACCTTCCCTTGCCCATCGCTCCAGAATACGAGCGATGTACCTCCAGCTTCTCTTGTTCAGTAGTACAGCCTCTTTAAAGGCATCCTCAATCCATTTCGCTGGGTACAGTTCTGCTGCTGCTTTCAGTTCGTCACTTAGCATAGGTGTTATCATACCTATGTTTTGCTCATAAAGTACAAATATATTGTGCGATTGTTGTGGGCTTTGTATTTTCGTTGATATATTTGAGATCTCTTCTAATTTATATTCTCCTCCTTTAATCTGCTCGATTATATCTCTGTTGGATTTTGTATCAGCCAAGTATATATCCTGCTGCTTGTCTGCCAGCTTAAGGAAAAGGAAAGCGCCCTGCTTAACTACTGACTGCAAAGCTTTGGAGAATTCTCTATCCGATAGGGCAAGAAGTGTAGGGCCGGAAGATAGCAATTCACTGTGTGTTACAAAAGCTGGGTAAGTGGTCTTTTGAGCAAGACAATAAAAAAAATACAAAATTACTTTAAGCTTTGTAATATCATGAGTCTGTGCCATTATTTGGGTAAATAAGACCTCCGGTATGTAGATATCATTTTCTCCTGTGAGAGCTTCAGCTTTTTTATTATGTGGCATTGTTTAATCCTTAGTTGCTGGGAATTGGGCTACTGATACTTTTCATATTTTCAAATTTAACCAGTTTGTTAGAAAAGTGGAGCTTAACCTCTCCCAGGGGACC